>JBQDJW010000211.1:0-5501 GCA_052086425.1 Pseudoclavibacter sp.
ACGGGGGACTCGGCGACGAACTCAGGAGAAGGTGGGAACGTCTCGACGTCTTCGAGAAGGTGATCGATCTTGTCCGGCATGCGGACCCCTTTCGCATCGTTGCGATCCCCGAGGGCACGGTGCCCCACTGCTGCGACAGTCTAGCGATGGGCGGGTTGCGCAAAGGTTGCGCGCGTCGCCGGGTGGCGGTCGTCGCAGGTCGTGACATGGGTCAGATGCGCGGGGCGGGTGAGCCCTGAACGGCGGCTTTGCGTCGACGAGAGAAATGCTCATCGCGCTGCGCCCAGTATCGAGGCGATCCGGACGGAGAACCTGGCCACGTCGGCCGTAGAACTGAGGGGAAATCACGCCCGTCAGAGTACGATTTTCGCCCGCAGCGATCGACACGCCCAAGCGGCGTCTCGAAGTAGCGTCACAGGTGTGGATCGAATACGCTCATACACGACAGCCCGCTCTCTGCTGAGTCTGTCGTTGCCCGCTGATCCTCCCCTTGCGATCGGCGTGGCGGAGGCACCCGCGCATCCCCCTGCTCGGGTGCCTCCTTCTCTTTCTCTCCGCGCGGTGCGCGCGGACAGACAACGGGGGCGGTGCCTGATCAGGCACCGCCCCCGTTGTCTGTCCGCGAAGCTCAGCTGCGAGCTTCTTCGAATCCGCTCTCTGCGCACTCGATCACAGCGTCGACGTAGTCGGGGTGCTCCCCCTCATACTTCTCAACGGCTGTTCGGTAGTCAGTGAGGACGCCGTCCGCGCCCTCCAGGCCGTTGTCGCCGGCGAGGCTGACCCAGTTCTCGTCGTTGGACTCGCCGACCATGTCGTACCACTCCTGCGTCGCGTCTTCGGACCACGTGGACAGCGTCTCGACGTTCGACATCTCGGCGAGCGCACTGCACTGCTCGAAGGATGCGTCGTAGAGGAGGTCCGCGCCGACGCCGCCGTTGAGCTCTTCCTCGAGCTCAGTCAGAGTCTGCTGGATGTCTTCGGGGAACTCGTTCCAGGTGTCGAGATCCCAGAACATCGAGAACTCCGAGTAGTTGCCGAGGCCGGGATCCGACCAGTACGGCAGCAGCTCGCCGATCTTGAACACGACGGGGAAGTCCATCGCGCCGGCGACTGAGGTCGCCAGGCCCGTCTGCACCGCCTGGTAGGCCTCCTGCGCACCGACATTGACGATCGAGGCGCCCACCGCCTCGAGGTCCTGCGTGACGAGCACCCCGGATGCGCGCACCGCCTCGCCGTTGAGGCCGTCGATCGAGTCGACGGGTTGGCTCGTGCCGATCACGACGCGACCCACCGGCAGGGTGCTCACGTGGTGGAGGCCCTGGGCTTCGAGGTAGGCGAGCGCGTCCGGGTTGTTTTTGTTGACGTCGTACACCGCAGCCGACGCGGCGGCGAGGTTCTCCGTGCCGAACACGATCTCCGGCATCGACACGCTTGCGAACGACGACGGCTGGTAGTTCGGGACCTGTGTCAAAAACTGCGCACGGCCGTCGAAGAGGCAGTCGCCGGCGTCGAGGATGCCGCAGATCTCATTCGGCTCCGTGCGGGTGAAGGTGATGCGTCCGTCGGTTCGCTCCTCGACCTGATCGAGATACCAGTCGTGCCACGGCCGCATGACGGCGGTCGGCGCTGCAACCGACACTTCAGTGATGTTCCAGGTCTGTTCGTCACCCCCCCCGTCGCCACCGCCGCCGTCGCTGACGACGCCCTCAGCGCATCCGGTCAGCGCGACGATCGCACCGACGGCCAGCGCCGCGGTGATACCCCTGCGTCTCGTACGTGTAAAAAACATCGTCGTTCTCCGTTCACTCGTGATCGGGTGGACCGCGTCTGCAGGCCACGTGGTGCTGCGCCGCCGGAGCGGCTCGTGCGCGCGCGACATGCTCGCGCCTCCCGGAGTGCGCCGGGACGTCTGGGGGGTTCGTGTCTGCGTTGTCATCTCAACCCGCATTCGCAGAGACGAGCGATGGCAGGAACAGCGAAATGGCGGGGACGAAGAAGAGCAACAGCAGGACGACGGAGTCGACGGCGAACAACGGGAGCACGCCCTTGAAGACGGTCTCGCTGCGGATCCTCGTCACACCGGCAACGACGAACGCGTTGATCCCCACCGGTGGCGTGACCATCCCGACCTCGATGAGTTTGACGACGAGAATTCCGAGCCACACCGTCACCATCGACTCCTGCCCTGGCAGCAGGTCCCCCGCGAATTCGAGGGCGATCGGCCAGAGGATCGGCACGGTGATGACCAGGATCGACAGCGACTCGAGGAACATGCCAAGCGGGATGATGCAGAGCAGGAGCAGCCCCATGGCCAGCATCGGCGGTACATTCCAGCTCAGCACGGCGTCTCGAACCAGTTGCGGGACCCTCGCTGCGACGAAGAACTGCGAGAGGATGACGGAGCCGAACACGATGAAGAACACCATCGACGTGGTCGCCCCGGTGTCCAGGAGCGCTTCGCGCACCTGGCGGAAGAGGCCCTTCACGCCGAGTTTCCGCCGCTCCCACAGCAGGATGAGGACCGCGGCGACGGCGCCGACCGCGGCGGACTCGGTCGCGGTGAAGACACCGGAGTACATGCCGCCGAGCACAATGCCGAACAAGATCACGATGTAGGCAAGGCCGCGCCAGGGCAGCTCACGCCAGCTGGCGACCGCGTTCACCCTGGTCAGCACTCCCGGCTCGGACGGATCGGCCCCGATCGATTTCGCCGCTTCGCGACGCGCCGCCTTCGCCACCTGCTTCGCCTGCAACTCAGTCGTCGCGGAGACCAGGCCGGCCTCGATGTCGTCCTGGTCGGTGGACCGGCCGATCTTCCGCTGTCCGAGCACCATGATGTAGGACACATAGCCGATGGCAGACAACAGGCCGGGCAGAACGCCGGCGGCGAGAATCTGCGCGACCGAGGTCTCTGTCATGATCGCGTACAGCACGAGGAATGTACTCGGCGGGATCATGACCCCGAGTGTTCCGGCGACCGCTACCAGTGCGGATGCGAAACTGGCCGGGTAGCCGTGCTTGCGCATCTCGCCGACGGAGAGCTTCGCCATCGTCGCCGCCGTGCCGATGCTCGACCCCGATACCGCAGCGAACCCGGCGCACGCCATCACGGTCGCGACGCCGAGCCCTCCGGGAATCTTCCGCGTGACGAAGGCGGCGATCTGGAACACGTACTCCGCAACTCTCGCCCTGACGGCGAACAATCCCATCAGGATGAACATCGGGATGATCGTGAAGGTGAAATTGAACGCGTTCGCAAAGGTCGGACCGACGATCGAGGCCGTCGCGTAGTCCGTGCCCTTGAGGAGGACGAGGCCGAGCGCCCCCGATATTCCGAGCGCGAGCGCGATCGGGAACCGTACTGCCAACAGGGCAAACAGCAGGACGACGGTGATGAGGATGACGATCTCGACGGTCACGACGTGGCCTCCTTCTCGTCTCCGGCTTCGGGGGATACGTCTTCGTACGCGTGGCCCTGATCTTCGGGCGGGGCATCCTCGTAGGGCATTCGTCCAATGAGCGAACGGATCAGGTTCGTGATCGCCACGAGCGTGAACACCGTGAGGCCGATGGCCATGACCCACCGCCATGGCCAGAGGTACCAGACGAGCGAGATGTTGGGGCCCGCCTCTCCTGCCTCCGTCGACTCGAGGGCGCGCACGTACGCCGCGGCCGTGAGCCAGAACATGAAGAGGGTGCTCACCGCCCAGACGACGATATCGATCACGCGGTTCGCCTTCTGCGGCAGGCGAGAGGTGACCAATCGCACCGAGACGTGCTCGCCGCGGACCGCGGCCCAGGCGAGTGCGCAGAAGATCGACACGACCAGACACGATTGCGACAGCTCGGTGAGACCTGGGAGCGAATATCCCGAGACCCATCGCACCACGACCTGGGTCGCGATCGCGACCATCGTCACGACCACCGCGGTCGCGGAGATGATCCCGAATACCGCGGCGATCCAGACCACCGCATTTTCGAATGGAAGCGCATCCTTGCGCAGTCCGGGTGCAGTCATTCGCCATCCTCACTCATCGCGTCTGGGGTTTTACCCCGGGTCTACTATCGCACCATCGCGAGCACGGGGGCGACCGGTCGCGCCAGAATCGCGCTGGGGCGGACGTCACAGAATGGTTACTTCTTTTCCCCGGGAAGCCAGTTGACCAGCGTCGAGGGGTGCTGGTCGAACTCGGTGACCGCCGCGTCGGCGAAGACCTGTCTCGCATAGGGGAAGAGGCCGGAGGTGAACCCGTTCGACTCGAGCAGATCGGCGATATTCCGCTGCACCTCGACGAGGCCGCCAAGTGACATTCCGCCCGCATCATGCTCGCCGGCGAGCGCCTTCGGGAGGCCCATCCGCAGGCACGCGCTGTCGGCGAAGCCGCCGAAGAGGATCTCCATCGACTCGTGCGCGTCGAGGCCGAGCCGCTCGATCAGCCAGGCCGTTTCGGCCGCGGCGACGAAGTTGACCGTCACGTGGTAGTTGTTGATGAGCTTGAGCATGAGGCCGCGCCCCGACGCGCCCATGTGCGCGATCCTGCCCGTGTAGGCCGAGGCGATCGGCCGTAGCAGCTCGACTGCGGCGGAATCGCCGCCGGCGGCGCACACCAGGGTGCCGGCCTCGGCCCCCATCGGGCCGCCGCTCACGGGAGCGTCGACGAAGTGGGCCCCCTTCTCCGCGAAGGCCGCAGATACCCGTTCGGCGATCCGTGGGTCGTAGGTGCCGTGGTCGGCGAACAACTGGCCGGGCCGTGCCGCCTCGAGCAGCTGCCCGAGGTAGACCTCCTCGATCGCCGGTCCGTCGAGCAGGCAACCGAGCACGGCATCCGCCTGCGCGGCGAGCGCCGCGGGCGACTCGGCGAGCCGTGCACCGGCATCCAGCACCGGCTGCAGCTTCTCGGGGTTGCGCCCCCAGACGGCCACCTCGTGCTCTGCGGCGAGGAGCCGTTCGACCATCGGTCGGCCCATCGCGCCGACCCCGATGAACCCGATTTTCGTCATGATTCTCCTGTCAGATGCTCGTCGAGAAGGAAGTCGAAGTCGCACCCCTCGTCGGGTTGCAGGGCGTGTTTCGCGTAGAGGCGGCCCCAGCCCCGTGCGGGCGGCGGATCGTTCGCGCCCGTCGGCGTGCGCCGGGCGAGTTCATCGGCCGGGACGAGCAGATCGAGCCGTCCCTGCTCGACGTCGAGCTCGATCTCGTCGCCGTCGCGGACGTACGCAAGGGGCCCTCCGGCCGCCGCCTCCGGGGCGACGTGGAGCACGACGCTCCCGCTTGAGGTGCCGCTCATCCGCGCGTCGGTGACCCGGAGCATGTCGGTCACGCCGGCAGTGAAGAGCTTCGCCGGGATCGGGACGTGCCCGACCTCTGGGATGCCGGGCCCTCCGCGCACGCCGACGCCTCGCAGCACGAGCACGCTCGACTCGTCGACGTCGAGATCGTCGCGGTCGATCTTCGACCACATGTCGGCGACGCCGTCGAACACGACGGCTTTCCCACGGTG
>JBQDJW010000212.1:0-2411 GCA_052086425.1 Pseudoclavibacter sp.
GTCATCGCGTTCCGGGGCGTGTAGCGCCGCGGACCGATCGTGAACGAACAGAGGCCGGGTTCCCGAAGGAACCCGGCCTCTCGCGTCACCACCGCCGTGTCGTGATGACGCTCGCGCGACCTGGTCTCATGCGCGCTTGCGAGCATCCGGAGATGTCACTGGCGCGCGCTCGACTAGCCGACGCGATGCATCCACACGACCGGGCTCTCGTCGCCCGCATAGCGGAACGCTTCGAGCTCGTCGTCCCACGCCTGACCGAGCGCGAGGCGAAGCTCGCGATGCAATTCAGACGCGTTGCCGCCTGCGATCTCCATCGCATAACGAACACGATCTTCGGGAACGACGGTATTGCCCGATGTGTCGGTCTGCGCGTAGTAGATACCGAGATCGGGCGTGTGCAGCCAGCGACCGCCGTCCGCGTCAGCGCGCGGGTCTTCGGTCACCTCGAACCGCAGGTGCACCCAGCCGCGAAGCTGTGCCGCAATGGCCGCTCCGGTACCGGGATGCCCCTCCCAAACAAATTCGGCGCGCTGTGACCCCTGAATGACCGGCTGGTCGATCCAGGGAAGGTGTACTGCGCGCCCAAGCGCTCGCCCCACACCCCACTCGACGTGCTGGCACAGGGCTCGCGGCGAGGAGTGCACGTAAAGCACCCCACGGGCAGTTGGTGCATCCATGTCTTCCTCCATTCACGTGGTACGTCTTCCCCTACGACCAGTGAACGAATGCAAGATGGCGTGTGCGCGACAAGAGCTTTGCACGTACCGAGATGCAACGTGTTCAATTATATGGCTGCGTGTCGCCACTGGAATTATGCCTGACAGTAGTGGCGAATAACAAGCCTGTGATTCAGCATCCGCGGCGTGTCCCGCCTGTCGTGCTCCCTCAACTCGGCAGACGCACGAGCCCGAGCTCCGCGGGCGAGCGCAGCAGCTCGTGGGTCGGGACGACGCGCACCGTGAACCCGATCTCGCCCGGCCGGTCGACCGGCACGTCGACCGCGTACCGCTCCTCGTTCGAGAAATCGGGAGACATGGCGTGCGCCGCCCGCTCCGTCAGCTCACCGGTGCCGGGCGCCGCGCTGCCGACGACGGCCTCGACGCGCACGTCGTTCGGGTCGAGGTCGCCGAGCCGCACGTTCGCGGTGATCCGCAACGACTCCCCCGCGGTGGGCGCCGCGGTCTCGGTGCGCACGCCGGTGAGCTGCACGTCAGGCCACGCGGCGGCCACGCGCTCGCGCCACCGCGCGAAGTCGCCCGGCGCATCCGCCCCGGCGATCCGGCGAGCCGCGGCACCGGCGGGCAGATACAGCTCGGTGACGTAGTCGCGCACCATGCGCTCGGCGCTCACCTGCGGAGCGAGCACGCTCATCGAGTCGCGCACCTTCGCGAGCCACGCCTGCGGCAGGCCGCCATCGTCGCGGTCGTAGAACATCGGGGCGATTTCGTGCTCGAGGAGATCGTAGAGGGCACTCGACTCGAGACGGTCGCGAGTGCGGTCGTCGACGTTCACGGCGGTGGGGATCGTCCACCCGAACCGCTCGTCGGCGAACTCGTCCCACCAGCCGTCCGAGATCGAGAACGTGAGCCCGCCGTTCATGACGGCCTTCATGCCGGAGGTTCCCGATGCCTCCTGTGGTCGAACCGGATTGTTGAGCCAGACATCGGAGCCCGCACAGAGGATGCGCGCGATCGTCACGTTGTAGTCGGGCAGGAACACGATGTGCTTGCGCACCCCGGCCTCGTCGGCGAACTGGATCAGGGCCTGCATGAGCTGCTTGCCGCCGTTGTCGGCCGGATGCGCCTTGCCGGCGACGATGATCTGCACCGGCCGCTCGTCGTTCGTGAGAATGCGGGCGAACCGCTCCGGGTCTTGCAGCATGAGCGTGAGCCGCTTGTACGTCGACACGCGCCGCGCGAAGCCGATCGTGAGCGTCTCGGGGTCGAGCATGTCGCGCACCCAGCCGAGCTCGGCCTCTTGCGCGCCGCGCTGCAGCCACGAGCGGTGCACGGATGCGCGCGCACGGTCGACGAGATCGGCGCGCAGTTCGCGGCGTACTCGCCACAGCTCTGCGGCGCCGACCGCGTTGGCCTGCGGCCATTCGCGGGCCACCGAGAGGTCGCGGTTGCCGCTCATGGCGGTGATCGTGGGCTTGATGGCGCTGCGCGTCCACGTGGGGATGTGCACGCCATTGGTGATCGACGTGATCGGCACCTCGTCGCTGTCGTAGCCCGGGTAGAGGTCGGCGAACATATCGCGCGAGACGACGCCGTGCAGTTTGGCGACCCCGTTCGACCGCTGTGCGAGTCGCAGGCCGAGGTGGGCCATGTTGAAGCGGCCGGGATCGTCTTCCGCGCCGAGGGCGATGATGCGCTCGGAGGGAACGCCCGGCACGAGCCGGGAGACGCCCT
>JBQDJW010000212.1:2421-5500 GCA_052086425.1 Pseudoclavibacter sp.
TCGTCGGCCGAGAGGTAGCGGTGCGCGAGGTTCACGTCGAACCGGTCGATACCGGCGGGCACGGGAGTGTGCGTCGTGAACACGGTGCTGGCTCGGACGACGCCGAGCGCCGATTCGAACGTCTCGCCCGTTGCCATGATCTGGCCGATGCGCTCGACGCCCGAGAAGCCGGCGTGCCCCTCGTTGAGGTGAAAGACGTTCGGCATCGTCGCGCCGGTGGCGGAGCAGAACGCCTGCACGGCGCGCACGCCGCCGACGCCGAGCACGAGCTCCTGCTTGATCCGATGCTCGGCGTCGCCGCCGTAGAGCCGGTCCGTGATAGCACGCAGATCCTCGGGGTTCGTCTCGAGGTTCGTGTCGAGCAACAGCAGAGGAACGCGCCCGACCTGCGCCTTCCAGATCACGATGTCGACGTCGCGTCCGTCGGGGAATGCCACGGAGACGTGCAGTTGCGAACCGTCCTCGCCGACGACGGGGCTGATCGGCAGCGTCGACGGTGGATGCGCCATGTAGTGCTCCTGCTGCCACCCCTCGCGCGAGAGCGTCTGCTGGAAGTAGCCGTACGTGTACAGCAGGCCGATGCCGATGATGGGCGCGCCGATGTCGGACGCACTCTTCATGTGGTCGCCGGAGAGCACGCCGAGCCCGCCCGAGTACACCGGGAGCGCCTGCGTGATGCCGAACTCCATCGAGAAGTACGCGATGCAGGTCGACGCGTCGTCCGTGTTGCGCGTCTGCTTCGTGAACCAGCGGCCCTGAGCGAGGTACGAATCGAGATCGTCGACCTCGTTCTGCAGGCGCTGCAGAAAGTCGTCGTCCGTTGCCAACTCCGTGATGCGCGAAGCCGGCACAGTCTCGAGCAGCATGACCGGATTGCGGCCGCACGCGCGATATGCGTCGGCGTCGATGCTCTCGAAGAGACGCTCTGTCTCGGGGCGCCACGACCAGCGCAGGTTCATGGCGAGTTCGCGCAACTGTGCGAGCGGGGTCGGCAGGATTGGGGCGACCGTCAGGGTCTCGAAGGCCTTCACGAGGCGCAATGCTAGGCCACGCGAGTAGCGGGCGGCGGTCGCGAAGAGGGCCGACGAACTCCGGCGTGTCCGCCGGGGTCCGCCGGATCCCGTCAGGCGCCCGCGATGACCGCCCGCGCCTGCTCGGCGCGCGCGTTGAGGTCGTTCCAGATGAAGCCGGCGTTCTGCTGGTTCACGGGCACGAACGATGTGAGGGTGCCGCCGGGCCCTGTAGCGACGACCTCGTATCCGCCCGTGAACTTCTGCTCTTTCACGAGCAAGAAGAGGAGACTGAAGAAGGTGAGGATGAAGAACCCGACGATCGCGAGGACGATGGCCCATACCGGGATCGAGCTCGTCATCTGCGTGCGGTTGTGCACGAACAGTTGGGCTCCTTGCGCGGGGATGACGCCCTGCGGCGACCGGATGAAGTCGCGGGCGATCGATATGTCGGCGAGGTAGATCTCGCTCGGTCCCTGCTGGCCTGGCGCCTGCTGGCCCGGCGTCTGCTGCGACCCCGGCGCGCCGATCGGCCCGAGCGCCGTACCGGGCTGCTGCAGCTGCGGCGAGTCGATCGGCAGTGACGTGACGTTCTGCGGCGGGGCGATCGGCGGAGTGTGCACGGGGGCGCCGGTCATGGGCGCCTCACCGCCGGGCGCCGAGGCCGCCGCGTACGAGCCCTGGGGGCTCGACGAGGTTGCTCCGGGCGTGTCGGCCGGTGGCGCGTCGGGCCCCTCCGGCGCCGCGTGGAACGAACCGGCACCCGACGCACCGGACGCGATCGGCGCATCCGGCGTGACGGACGGGTCCGAAGCGATCGGAACATCCGGAGCAATGGGTGCGGATGCCGCGGGCGCGCTGGTCTCGGACGTGATGCCGAAGGGCGCGTCGGCAGCGGGCGGAACTGCGTCGCTGGGCACCGCGGTGCGCGGCGCAGCGTCGCTCGTCGGCGTGCTCGCGTAGGGGTTTGCCGACGAAGTCTGCTCGCCGGCGGGCACGGACGCCGAGGTGCTCGCGTACGGGTTGATCGAAGGTGACTCCCCCGACGTGGGGGAACTCGCCTCAGCGGTTTCGACCGTCTGACTCATGGCGCTCGCGTACGGGTTGTCGCCGGGTGCGGTCGCGGTGGAGCCCGCGCTCGTGGACGAGGCGTACGGATTCTCGAATGCCGGAACCGAGGGACCTGCCGCGTTGTCGGTACGCGAGTCCGGCGCTGCGGGGCCGGGGCCGGGAGCCGGCGTGGTCGACTCGCTCGACGAACGCAGCCGGGCGAATGGGTCGTATTCCTCGGACTGCGACTGCGCAAGCGCCGCGTCGTCCGGGGCGCTTCCGGCGGCTGCCGCGCTCGTCTGGGGCGTTGATGCATCCCCCGGTGCGCCGAACGGATTCGAATCGGGAGCCGTGGCTGGGTCGTGCTGTGCGTCACCGGAGTCCGGCGTGAAACGGGTGGTGTTCTCGTCGCTCATCGGTGAAGGACTCCTTCGATTACCTGGTCGACCTGCTACCTGATCGAACTGCGACTGCCGATGCTAGTGCGCAGGCCGCTCCGAATCATCCGCCCAGATGACGACACTGGTGTGCACCGCTCGTCGGCGCGGTTCCGAGCCCTACTCGGCCGAGATGGCGCGCTCGAGGCGCTCGAGCTTGCCGTCGAGCTCACCGGTACGGCCAGGCCTGATGTCGGCCTTCAGCACGAGCGAGACGCGCGTGCCGAACGCGCCGACGGCATCGGTCGCGCGCTTGACGACGTCCATGACGTCGTCCCACTCCCCCTCGATCTCGGTGAACATCGACGAGGTGCGATTCGGCAGGCCTGAGTCGCGCACGACCTTGACTGCGGCGGCCACTGCGTCATGCACGGAGTCGCCCTCGTGGGCGCCCCCGCTCGGCGCGACGGAAAATGCAACGATCATGATTCCTCCTCGAATGACGACACGGTCGCGACCATCCTCGCACCGACGTGAGGCCGGCGGCCTCGGCAGTAGGATTGTTCCGTTTTGGGGCGTTAGCTCAGCCGGTTAGAGCAGTGGACTCATAATCCATCGGTCGCGGGTTCAAGTCCCGCACGC
>JBQDJW010000213.1:0-5468 GCA_052086425.1 Pseudoclavibacter sp.
CCGAGACGTCGAACTCGCTGTTGCTCCTGGCCCGTCGTCTCCACGACGAGCACGTCGCCGATGGCACGCGCCGCCGCGACGAGCTCATCTCCGACGGCGAGGAGCAAGTCAAGAAGCTGCTCGCCGACGCCGAGCTCACCGCGAAGAACATCACAACTGAAGGGCAGACCCGCGCGTCGCAGCTCGTCTCCGAGGCCGAGCGCAAGGAGCGCGAGACCGTCGGGCGCGCCGAAGACCAGAAGCAGAAGATCGAGACTCGCATCGAGGAGCTCCGCATCTTCGAGCGCGAGTACCGAAACGAGCTCCGCGCCTACATCGAGGGTCAGCTCAACGACCTCAACAAGCAGGCGGCGAATGTCGAACCACAGGGGCCCGGCGCCCAGCAGTCGTAGCGCGTGAGCGACGTCCCCTCAGAAGACGCCGCCTCCGCGCCGGCCCGACCGCCGCGCAGCAGGACAACAGCACTCGTCCTGCTCGCGGCGGTCGCCGTCGTCTTATACGGCTCCGACCAGCTCGTCAAGGCCGTTGTCGAGGCGAACATGGTCGAGGGCCAGGTGATCGAGGCGCTCGGCCCCGTATTGCAGTGGCACTTCGTCCGCAATCCAGGGGCAGCCTTCTCATTCGCGGCCGGCCAAACCTGGATCTTCACGACGTTCGCCGCGATCGTCGTCATCGCGATCGCGGTGCTCTCCCGCCGCATCCGTTCGATCGCCTGGGCCGTCGTGTTCGGGCTCGTGCTCGGCGGCGTGCTCGGCAATCTCACCGACCGGCTCTTCCGCGAACCCGGGTTCGGCGTCGGCCACGTGGTGGACTACATCTCGACGCCCTGGCTCCTGCCGGCGATCTACAACATCGCCGACATGGGCATCGTGTTCGGCATGGCAACGTTCGTTCTGTTGACGCTGCGCGACGTGCGCCTCGACGGCACGCGCGGCACGAAGGCCAAGGCTGCAGGCGAGGCGGTCGACGCCGACACGGGATCCGTGCAGGTCGCGCGCGTCGATGAACCGAACAACGGCCCGGATGCTCCGGATGCTCGGGGCGACGCAGCCGGTCACGGCGATTCGGAGACCAGATCATGAGCGAGTTCCGCCGCCTGCCCATCCCCGAGGGGCTCGACGGCGCGCGCGTCGACGCGGGCCTCGCGAAGCTGCTCGGCCTCAGCCGCACGGTTGTCGCGGACATCGTCGCGACCGGCGGCGTCGCCGTCGACGGCGCGGTCGCCGCGAAGTCGGATCGCCTCGTCTCGGGGAGCATCGTCGAGGTGACGTGGGAGGCCGCCCGCCCAGTCGAGGTCGTGCCGATCGAGGTGCCGGACCTGCGCATCGTGCACGACGAGGAGAGCTTCGTCGTCATCGACAAGCCGGTCGGGGTCGCCGCCCACCCGTCGGTCGGTTGGGAGGGGCCGACGGTGCTCGGGGCCCTCGCCGCCGGTGGGTTCCGCGTCTCGACCTACGGCGCCGCCGAGCGCGCCGGAATCGTGCACCGGCTCGACGTCGGCACCTCCGGCCTCATGGTCGTCGCGAAGAGCGAGGGTGCATACACGGCGCTCAAGCGCGCGTTCCACGACCGCACGGTCGACAAGATCTATCACGCGGTCGTCCAAGGACATCCGGATCCGCTGAGCGGCACGATCGACGCGCCCATCGGGCGCCACCCGGGCTCGCAGTGGAAGTTCGCCGTGACGGCCGAGGGAAAGCCGTCGGTCACGCACTACGAGACGCTTGAGGCGTTCCGGCGGGGCAGCCTCATCGAGGTGCACCTCGAGACGGGGCGAACGCACCAGATCCGTGTGCACATGGCCGCGCAGCGGCACCCGTGCATCGGCGACCCGCTCTACGGCTCCGACCCGACGGTCGCCGAGAAGCTCGGGCTGACCCGCCAGTGGTTGCACGCGATGCGGCTCGGCTTCGCGCACCCCGAAACCGGGGAGGCCGTCGAGTTCTCCAGCGAGTACCCGAACGACCTCGCGCACGCGCTCGAACTGCTGCGCGACGGTTCTGTCTGACCGCTCGGCTTGGACGTGCGAGCACGACGCGCCGCGAGCATCCGGAACGCCATCGCGCGTAGGCTGGCCACCCTGTGATCTGGGAGGCGGCTCGGTGTCAGACAAGGATTCGTTCGTTCACCTGCACGTGCACACGGAGTTCTCGATGCTCGACGGGGCCGCGCGCCTCGATGAGCTCGTGGCGGCGGCGGTCGCCGAGAACATGCCGGCAATCGCGATGACCGACCACGGCAACGTGTTCGGCGCGAAGGCGTTCGCGGATGCGGCGAACAAGGCTGGCATCAAGCCGATCATCGGCACCGAGGCGTACCTGACCCCGCGAACCCACCGATCCGACCGCACCCGCGTGAAGTGGGGTGACGGGAGCGGCGACGACGTCTCGGGCTCGGGCGCGTACACGCACATGACGATGTTCGCCGAGTCGACGACGGGCATGCACAACCTGTTCCGCCTCAACTCGCTCGCGTCGATCGAGGGCTACTACTTCAAGCCTCGTATGGACCGCGAGCTGCTGCACAAGTACGGCGAGGGCCTCATCGCGACGACCGGATGCCCCTCTGGCGAGGTGCAGACGCGCCTGCGCCTCGGGCAGTACGCCGAGGCGCGTGAGGCGGCAGCCGAGTTCCGCGACATCTTCGGCAAAGAGAACTTCTTCTGCGAGGTCATGGATCACGGCATCGACATCGAGCGCCGGGTCATGGGCGACCTGCTGCAGCTCGCGAAGGACCTCGACCTGCCGCTGCTCGCGACGAACGACCTGCACTACACGCACTCGCACGACTCCGAGGCGCACTCTGCCCTCCTGTGCGTGCAATCGGGGTCGACGATGGACGACCCGAACCGGTTCCAGTTCAACGGCTCGGGCTACTACCTGAAGACCGCGGGGGAGATGCGTTTCATCTTCCGCGACAACCCCGAGGCGTGCGACAACACGCTGCTCGTGGCCGAGCGCTGCCACTCCGAGTTCGACACGGACACGAGCTACATGCCCCGCTTCCCCGTCCCCGAGGGCGAGGACGAGGAGTCGTGGTTCGTGAAGGAGGTCGACGCCGGCCTCGCCTACCGGTACCCGGGCGGCGTGCCGCAGAACGTTCGGGAGCGGGCAGACTACGAGATCGGCATCATCAAGTCGATGGGGTTCCCCGGCTACTTCCTCGTCGTCGCCGACTTCATCAACTGGGCCAAGAACAACGGCATCCGCGTCGGCCCTGGCCGCGGCTCCGGTGCCGGTTCGATGGTCGCGTACGCCATGCGCATCACCGACCTCGACCCGATCGAGCACGGGCTCATCTTCGAGCGATTCCTCAACCCCGACCGCGTGTCGATGCCCGACTTCGACGTCGACTTCGATGACCGCCGCCGCAGCGAGGTCATCCGCTACGTGACCGAGAAGTATGGCGACGACCGCGTCGCCATGATCGTCACGTACGGCACGATCAAGGCGAAACAGGCGCTGAAGGACTCGTCCCGCGTGCTCGGCTACCCGTTCTCGACCGGCGAGCAGCTCACGAAGGCCATGCCGCCGGCGATCATGGGCAAGGACATCCCGCTCGGCGGGATCGTCGACCCCGACCACCCTCGGTACCAAGAAGCCGGCGAGGTGCGCGAGCTCATCGAGCAGAATCCCGACTCGAAGAAGGTCTTCGAGACAGCGCGCGGCATCGAGAACCTCAAGCGTCAGTGGGGCGTGCACGCCGCAGGCGTGATCATGTCGTCCGACCCGCTCATCGACATCATCCCGATCATGAAGCGTGAGCAGGACGGGCAGATCGTCACCCAGTTCGACTACCCCGCGTGCGAGTCGCTCGGACTGATCAAGATGGACTTCCTGGGTCTGCGGAACCTGACGATCATCTCCGACGCACTCGACAACATCCGGGTCAATCGCGGCGAGGAACTCGACCTCGAGACCCTCGCGCTCGACGATCGCGCGGCCTACGACCTGCTCACACGAGGCGACACGCTCGGCGTGTTCCAGCTGGACGGCGGACCGCTCCGCTCGCTGCTGCGCCTCATGAAGCCCGACAGCTTCGAAGACATCTCGGCCGTCATCGCGCTGTACCGGCCGGGCCCGATGGGTGCCGACTCGCACACCAACTACGCCCTGCGCAAGAACGGCCAACAAGAGATCTCGCCGATCCACCCGGAGCTCGAGGAGCCCCTCGCCGACATTCTCAACGAGTCGTACGGCCTCATCATCTACCAGGAGCAGGTGATGGCCGTCGCGCAGAAGGTCGCGGGCTACTCGCTCGGTCAGGCCGACATTCTGCGGCGCGCGATGGGCAAGAAGAAGAAGTCCGAACTCGACAAGCAGTACGTGACCTTTTCGGGCGGGATGCGCGAGCGCGGATACTCCGACGCGGCCATCCAGGCGCTGTGGGACATTCTGCTGCCGTTCTCCGACTACGCATTCAACAAGGCCCACTCGGCCGCGTACGGCGTCGTGTCGTACTGGACCGCGTACCTCAAGGCGCACTACCCGGCCGAGTACATGGCGGCGCTGCTCACCTCGGTCGGCGACTCGCGCGACAAGCTGGCCCTGTATCTCAACGAGTGCCGCCGTATGCAGATCGATGTCCTCCCGCCCGACGTGAACGAGTCTGCGCTGCGCTTCGCCGCCGTCGGCGACGACATCCGATTCGGCATGGGTGCCGTCCGCAACGTCGGCGCGAACGTCGTCGACGAGATCGTGCGAACCCGCGGCGACGAAGGGCGCTTCGAGAGCTTCCACGACTTCCTCCGCAAGGTGCCGCTCGGCGTCGCGAACAAGCGAACGATCGAATCGCTCATCAAGGCGGGCGGTTTCGACTCGCTCGGCAACACGCGCCGATCGCTCGTCGAGATCCACGAAGACTCGATCGACGCATCCGTCTCGCGCAAACGAAACGAGGCGCACGGCCAGGTCGACCTGTTCGCGGGCCTCATGGATTTCGAGGAGGAGACCGAGCGTGTGCCGGACCTGCCCGAATACCAGCGGCGCGAGAAGCTGGCGTTCGAGCGCGACATGCTCGGCCTCTACGTCTCGGACCACCCATTGAAGGGGCTCGAGCAGGAGCTCGGCAAGCTCGCGTCGACCTCGATCCTCGATCTGCACGACGAGAACGGGGGCTTCGGCGACGGCGACCAGGTAACGATCGCCGGGCTCATCACCTCCGTGCAGCACCGCGTCGCCCGCTCGAGCGGCAATCCGTTCGGCCAAGTGTCGATCGAGGACTTCGGCGGCGAAGTCACCGTCATGTTCCTCGGCCGCTCCTACAAGGACTTCCACGAGTTGCTCAAACCCGACACGATCGTCGTGCTCGAGGCGCGCGTGCAGCTGCGCGACGACGGCGTGAGCCTGCACGCGAAGCGACTGCGCGCGCCCCGGCTGCAGGGCGCTGGGGAGGTGCGCTCGCTCACGATCGACCTCGTCGACACGGTGGCGACCGCCAAGGTCGTCGGCGATCTCTCGGCGACGCTG
>JBQDJW010000214.1:0-5453 GCA_052086425.1 Pseudoclavibacter sp.
AGGATGCTGGTGATCAGCCCGCCCCAGACGATCACGAGGGCGATGATGAGCATGGTGATGGCGATGGGGGTCATGCGCGCGTCTCCGTCGGGTTCGAGTCGGTTGTGGGTGCTGCGGATGCGCCGGGTGCTGCGGGCGCGCCCGGCGACGCCGGCCCGCCGCTCGGGAGCGGCGGCCACGGGGTGAAGGTGTCGGGGGAAGATCGCCAGCGGACGAGCGGGCCGATGATCGCGACGACCACGAAGAACGCGAACGTGCCCCAGCCGAACACGCCGAGGTACCAGCCGGGCATGTCGCCGTACCCCTCGCTGAGGAGGGTGATGACGCCGGCGACGAACATGTAGGCGAGCACGAGCGGCGCGACGACGCCGGCGAGTGCGAACCACAGGTTGCCGACCTTGAAGGTCGACAGCGAGTTGAGATGGAACATGAGCTCGCGGCCGCGACGGAAGTACACGAGCATCACGATGACCGAGCCGAGGATCGCGGAGAGCACGACGCCGACGTTGTTCGCCCAGTTGTCCATCACGTCGAGGGCGAGCAGGCCCGTCGCCGTCGAGAACAGCAGGATCGAGATGACGGCGCTGATGATTCCGATCCACAGCGCGGCCGCGCGCGTCGACAGCCCGAACTTGTCCTGCACCGCAGACGAGACGACCTGCAGGATCGAGATCAGCGACGTGAAGCCGGCGATCGTGAGCGAACCGAAGAAGAGCATCCCGAAGATCGGCCCACCGGGCATCTGCGAGACGATCGCCGGGAAGGTCATGAACGACAGCCCGACGCCGGTGAGATTCTCGAGGTCGCCGAACGCGACACCCTGCTGCATCGCGAAGAAGCCGAGCGTGGCGAAGACGCCGATGCCGGCGAGGATCTCGAACGACGAGTTCGCGAAGGCGACGACGAGCCCGGGCGCGGTCAGGTTCGACCTGCGCCTGCGATACGACGAGTAGGTGAGCATGATGCCGAACGCGATCGACAGTGAGAAGAAGATCTGCGCGTACGCGGCGACCCACACGCCCGGGTCCGCGAGCGCCGCCCAGTCGGGCGTGAACAGCTCGTTGAGTCCGATCTCGGCGCCAGGCAGGAACAGGGCACGGATCACGAGTGCGAGGAAGCCGACGACCAGCAGCGGGATGCCGATCCTGTTGGCGATCTCGACGCCCTTGCGCACGCCGGCGGCCATGACGAAGATCGCGATGACCCACACGATGACGAGCGGAATGAGCACGCCGGGCACGAACGACATGCTGAGGCCGGGGTCGCCGACCTGCAGGTACTCGCCCGTGAAGAAGCCGACCGTGTCGTCGCCCCAGCGCAGGTCGAACGAGAACACGAAGTAGCTCAGCGACCACGCGATGATCGCCGTGTAGTAGGTCGCGATGATGAATGAGATGGCGACCTGGAACCATCCGAGGCCCTCGATCCAGCCCGCGACCTTGCCGCCGAGGCGGCGGAACGCGAGTGGGGCCGAGCCGCGGAAGCGGTGCCCGATCGCGTAGTCGAGGAAGAGGATCGGGATACCGGCGGTGATGAGCGCCACGAGGTAGGGGATGAGGAAGGCGCCGCCGCCGCTCTCGTAGGCGACACCGGGGAAGCGCCAGATGTTGCCGAGGCCGACGGCCGAGCCGATCGCGGCGAGAATGAAGCCGAGCTGCCCAGACCAGGCCTCTCTCGGGGCCCCAGAGGCCGGTGCGGTCGGCGTGGATGCTGATGGTGGTGACTTGTAGGTCATCGAACGCTCCTGCGTTGTCGGTTTGTGTGCTCCACTGCACGTGGGGCCGATGCTAGTAGCGCGCCCACGGCTGGGCGAGGATTTTTCGGCGTCGCGTGCCTGCCCCTGCCGCAGCCGCCGAGTTATCCACAGGCGAGCCGGCCGCGTCGTGCGCCCCCGCGCTCACGCGTAGGCTTGGCGCCGATATGTCCAACTCCCGCCACGACGCCGACGAGGCGACGACTCCCGGCCGCGCGAGGCGCGCATCCGGAGCATCGAAACCCCGCACGAAGCCGCGCGTCGGTCGCTGGAGCGAGGCCGACGTGCGTCGCGTCGCGCTCGCCCCCGCGGGATTCATCGCGGCGGGCCTCGTCGCGCTCGTCGTCGGACTCGGCATCGGCGGCGGAGCGACGCCGCTCGCGGTCTCAGACCCTGGTCCCATCGTCATGTGGGGCCTGCCGGTCATGAAGTTGCTCTTCAACGTCGCCGCTGCCGTGACGATCGGGGCGCTCGTGATGGCGACCTGGGTCGTCAGCCGCGACGAGCCCGAATTCGAGCGCACCATGACGATCGCCCAGGGCGGCGCGAGCGCGTGGCTCGCGACCGCGCTCGGCACGGCGTTCCTCACGTTCATGCAGATCTCGAACGTGCCGCTGTCGTTCGACGCCGCGTTCGGCGACCAGCTCATCTTCTTCTTCACGCAGCTCGAGATCGGCACCCTCATGGTGCTGCAGCTCGCGATGGTGCTCGTCATCTCGCTCGTCGTCTTCGCCGTCCGCAGCTCGTGGGGCGTCGCCGTCACCATGGCGCTCTCCCTGCTCGCGCTGTGGCCGCTCGCGGCGCAGGGGCACGCGGCGGGCGCCGCGGATCACGAGCTCTACGTCGGCGGCATGACCCTGCACCTGACCGGCGCGGCCGTGTGGCTCGGCGGCCTCATCGTGATCGCGATCCTCGCCCCCGTCATCGGCGGGGTTCGCCGCCTCGCGCTGGTGGAGCGCTACTCGTCGCTCGCGCTCATCTCGTTCATCGCCGTCGCCGCGTCCGGTCTCGTGACCTCGATCGTCAACGTCGGCACGTGGTCGGGCCTCACGACGCCCTATGGCCTGCTGGTGCTGCTCAAGGCCGCTGCGCTCGTCGGCCTCGGCATCTTCGGCGCGGCGCAGCGCAAGGGGCTCATCGGCCGGATGCGCGCAGGCGGCGGTCGAAAGCCCCTCGCGTGGCTGATCGCCCTCGAGCTCGCACTGATGGGCGTCGCTTCCGGCCTCGCGGCGGCGCTCGGCCGCACGCCGTCGGTCGTGTCGGACACGCCGGCCTCCGAGCTGGCGGGCACGACCCCGGCCGAGATCCTCGCGGGCGTGCCGCTGCCGCCGGAGTTCGAGCCGTTGCGGCTGCTGACCGAGTGGTCCCTCGAGCCGATGTGGACGATGATCGCCCTGCTCGGCGCATTCTTCTACGCGGCGGGCGTTCGGCGCCTGCACCAGCGCGGCGACAAGTGGCCCGTGCTCCGCACGGTGTCGTTCATGGTCGCCGTCGCCATCCTGCTCTACCTCGTGAACGGCGCGCTGTTCGTGTACGGCCGGTTCATGTTCAGCTTCCACATGACCGAGCACATGGTGCTTTCGATGATCATCCCGATCTTCCTCGTTGTGTCGGCGCCGATGACCCTGCTGCTGCGGGCCGTGCGCCCGCGCAAGGACGGCTCGACGGGCACGCGCGAGTGGGCGCTGCTGGTCGTCCACTCGAAGTGGGCGAAGTTCTTCGCGAACCCCATCGTGGCGGCGGTCTTGTTCGGCGGGTCGCTGCTCGTGTTCTACTTCACGCCGCTGTTCCGCTGGGCCGTCACCGACCATGTCGGCCACATGTGGATGATCGCCGACTTCCTGATCGTCGGCTACGTCTTCGTCACCTCGCTCATCGGCGACGAGCCCGGCATTAAGCGGGCCCCCTATCCCATGCGTCTCATCGTGCTCGTGCTCGTCATGACGTTTCACGCGTTCTTCGGCATCGCGGTCATGACCGGCACTGGCCTCCTCGTCGCCGACTGGTTCGGCGCGACCGGGCGCACGTGGGGAGCGGATGCGATCGGCGACCAGCAGCTGGGCGGCGCGATCGCGTGGGGCCTCGGCGAGTTCCCGACCGTGATCCTCGCGCTCCTCGTGACGGCGTGGTGGTTGCGCGACGACAGGAAAGAGCAGAAGCGTCGCGATCGCCGCGTGGCGCGCGATGGCGATGTCGATGTCGAGCTCGAGGCCTACAACGCACGACTGAAGGCGCTCGCCGATCGAGATGAGGCTGCGAAATGACCGTCACGCTCACTCCAGAGCAGCAGGGTGTTTTCGACGCGATCGAGAACTCGCGCGACCACCTCTTCGTGACCGGCCGCGCGGGCACGGGCAAGTCGACCCTGCTCAACCACCTCGCATGGCACACGTCGAAGCAGCTCGTCATCGCGGCGCCGACCGGCGTCGCCGCCCTCAACGTCGGTGGCCAGACCATCCACTCGCTATTCAAGCTCCCGATCGGCGTCATCGGGTCGTCGCCGATCGAGCAGTCGGGCGACGTGCGCAAGCTGCTCAACACCATCGATACGCTCGTGATCGACGAGGTGTCGATGGTGTCGGCCGACCTCATGGACGCGATCGACCGCTCCCTTCGGCAGGCGCGGGCGCGCAAGTCGGAGCCGTTCGGCGGCGTGCAAGTCGTGCTGTTCGGCGATCCGTTCCAGCTGGCGCCAGTGCCGCCGCGCGATCCAGACGAGCGCGCCTACTTCCGCGACCACTACCGCTCCCTGTGGTTCTTCGACGCGAAGGTCTGGCTCGAAACCGAGCTGCGCATCCACACGCTGCGTGAGATTCACCGCCAGCACGAGGACGAGTTCCGCAGCATCCTGACCGCCGTGCGGTACGGGCAGGTGACGGCCGACATGGCCGCGCGCCTGAACACCGTCGGCGCGCGCGAGGCACCGACCGACGGCGTCGTGACCCTCGCGACCCGCAACGATGCCGTGACGCGCATCAATGCGCAGAGCCTCGAGCGGCTGCCTGGCACGTCGATGACGGCAAAGGCCGAGATCTCGGGTGACTTCCCCGGTGGCCAGTACCCGGCCGATGAGCAGCTCGACCTGAAGGTCGGCGCGCAGGTCATGCTGCTGCGAAACGACCCTGATTCGCGCTGGGTGAACGGGTCGATCGGCGAGGTGTCGCGCATCGAGCGCACCGTGTACGTCGAGATCGACGGCGAAGAGCACGAGGTCGAGCCGATTGTGTGGGAGAAGCTGAAGTATTCGTACTCGGCCGTCACGAAGGAGCTCAAGCGCGAGGTCGTCGGCGAGTACACGCAGTACCCGCTGCGGCTCGCGTGGGCGGCGACGATCCACAAGTCGCAGGGCAAGACCTACGACCGCGCGATCGTCGATCTCGGCTCGCGCGCCTTCTCACCCGGACAGACCTACGTGGCCCTGTCGCGCATCCGGTCGCTTGAGGGCATGTACCTGACGCGCCCGCTGCACCCGCGCGACATCTTCGTCGACGACGACGTCATGCGGTTCATGCGGCAGGTGGCCGAGGCGCGCAAGGCCGAGGCGGCCGGGTAACGGGGCCGGGGCGTCGGGAGCGATGTCGACGCGAGAGGGCAGAAGCGAGCGAGCGCGCTGTTCAGGCGTCGAGGTGGAGTCTGGAGGCGATCCGCGCCGCCGACTACCATCGCTTCATGGCGACGATCGCGGCAGAGTTCGACGGAT
>JBQDJW010000215.1:0-2540 GCA_052086425.1 Pseudoclavibacter sp.
CGATGCTCGTGACGACGCCGGGGCCGGCCGCGTCGATCGCGAGCGCGATGGTCGTGAGGCGGCCGGCGACCTGCTGCCGAAGCGTGTCGATGAGCGCCGTGTGCAGCTGAGCGCCGAGCAACAGCGCCCCGGCGATGAGCGGCACGGCGACGATCGCGACCGCGATGACGGCGAGGCGGGCGCGGAGCCCCGCGCTCCGGCGGGGCGGGGCGTCGCGGTATCGGGCTGCCGCGCCGCTCTGCGGGCGATGCTCGCTCATGGTTCGTTCCCTCGCGCATCCGATCGATCCGGCGTCGCGCCGGCACGGATCAAGCGTGACACCTCGGCCGCATCGACCGCCGAGCGCGCCGTGGCGCGGCGCGGTCAGCCGTTCGACGCCTGGTTCGCGCCGAGGGCGACCTCCATGTCGCTGCTCGTGCCGTCGCGGACGACCGCGAGGGTCACGGTGTCGCCGGGCGACGCCGCGCGGATGTTCGCGATGAGGCTTTCCGCCACCGTCACCTGGGTGCCGTCGATGGCTGTGACGACGTCGCCGTCCTGCAGCCCCGCCCGGTCGGCGGGGGAGTCGGCGATGATCTCGGCGAGCTCGGCGCCGACGGCCTTGCCGCCGTCGAGGGCCGCCTCGCCGTCGCCGACAGACGCGCCGAGGTAGGCGTGGTCGACGGTGCCGGTGTCGATGAGCTGCTCGACGACGTTCGCGACCTCGTTGACGGGGATCGCGAAGCCGATGCCGATGTTGCCTGACGCGCTCTGCGATTGCCCCTGCGACACCGACGCGATCGCCGAGTTGATTCCGATGAGACGGCCAGACGCGTCGACGAGCGCGCCGCCGCTGTTGCCCGGGTTCAGCGGCGCGGAGGTCTGGATCGCATTCGTCACGACCATCTCGCTCCCCTCGCCGGTCGTGCTCGAGGCGGTCGTGACGGGCCGGTCGAGGGCGCTCACGATCCCGGTCGTGACCGTGTCGCTCAGACCGAGCGGATTGCCGATGGCCATGACGTCGGCGCCGACCTCGACCGTGTCGGAGTCGCCGAGCGTGATCGGCTGCAGGTCGGCCGGGGGGTCCACGATCTGCAGCACCGCGAGGTCGGTCGTCGCGTCGGAGCCCACCACGGCCGCCTCGTAGACCTGGCCGCCGAGCATCACCCGGATACCTCCCTGCTGCGTCGCGCTCTCGACCACGTGGTTGTTCGTGACCACCATGCCGTCGCCGTTCCACACGACGCCCGAGCCGACGGCCTCGCCGCCCTGCTGCGGCACGACGATCGACACGACGGACTCGCCGACGGCGTCCGCGACGGTCGTCCAGTCCGGCGTCGATGACGAGGCCTGGACGACGGTCGGGCTCGATGTCGACACCTGGGTCGCTTCGGACGACGTCGCATCGGCCAACTGCAGCACGCCGAACGTGCCCCCGCTGGCGAGCACGGCCGCGAGCGCCGCCGTGCCGAGCATGCCGGCCCAGCCGAACCGGCGACGGTCGGGGCGCGGATGCGCGGGGTCGGGATGTGTGAACTGCGCAGGGCCGGTCTGATCGAAGAACTCCTGACCGTTCGTCGCGGAGTCGTTGGTGGTACCGAATGCGACCGCGTCGGTGAACGGAGCACCGGTCGTCGCAGGGTGGGATGCGGGAGTGGATTCGGGGGCGAACGATGACGTCGGCGACGCCGGCGCGGGCGTCATCGACGTGAGGCCCGGGTCGACTCCGCCCTGGCCGGCGCGTTTCTCGCCGCCGCCCCTGCCGTCCCCGTCGGTCTCGCCGATGCGGCGAACGCCGTCCCGACCGGCCTCGAATGCCTCTGACATGTTGTGCTCCTCGATCCAAGGCTGCCGCTCCGGCAGCGGCCGGTTCGTCGCCGGCGAGGCCGAGTGTGCGCCGGGAGCGCTGAAGCGACGCTGAAGTCTTCAGCGTCGCTTCAGGAACGCCGTCCGGAACCGCACCGCGCGGGGTCGGGCGGTGCGCACCTACGTGCTCGGCGCATCTTGCCCATCGAGGCGCGCGTCGACGTGGAATCCCGTGTCGACATCGGCGATGCGGATGTGCACGACCCGATTCGCGTCGATGCGGTAGTGCTCTTCGATCATGGGGCCGTCGTCAGTGCGCTTGGGTTCGTGCGCTCGCAGGTCGCGGCCGTCGCGCAACTCGGCGGCAAACGGTACGTCGATCTCGGTGAACGGGGCGATGTCGCCCTGCGGCGCGCCGCGCTCGTCGACGCCGGACACCTCGACGAAGCGGAATCGACCGAGGTCGTGCGCCGCGCGGTATCGGCGCGTGATCTCGAGGCTGCTGCCCGCCTCCGGCAGGCGCGCCGAGCCGCCGACCACGAGGTCGAACACGATCGACCCGCCGTCGTCGCCCTCGCGGAACACGCCGATGCCCCGCGTGAGCCGGTCGAACAGGCGGTAGCCCGAGTCGGGGTCTGCGGCGATCGCGAGCCCGATCGCGGTCGAGGCGCTCGGGTGCGGCGAGCGGTGCACGCGCCGCCCGAAGCGCTCGCGCAGCGTGCGCGGCACGAGGGGGAGCCCGCTGGCACCGCCGA
>JBQDJW010000215.1:2550-5452 GCA_052086425.1 Pseudoclavibacter sp.
GCGTCGGAGGTCGTGTCGAGCCCGTCGCCCGCGAGCAGCGGCTCCATGACGTCGAGTGCGCGGTCGACGAGGGGGCCGGATGCGCGATAGTAGTCATCGAGGGCGACGGTCGCGGCCTCTCCGTCGACATCAACCGTCACGCGGCGGGTCTGGGGCACGATCTGCTCTTTGACGGCGCGTGCGTCATCGACCAGCGCCGCGCTCGGATCGCCGGATCGGCAGGCGGCGCGCATCGCTGCGGTCGCGAGCACCTCGTCGAAGTCGTCGCCGCCGAGGCGCGGGTCGCCGACGGAGGTGAGGATGCGGTGGTCGAGCCCGTCGACCCGCACGAGGGAGGCGTCGAAGGTTCCGCCGCCGAGGTCGAACACGATGACGTCATTGCGGCGCGACGTGATCGATTTCGGGTAGCGGTGCGTGTATTCGAACGCGGCCGCGCTCGGCTCGTTCATCATGCCGAGCACCTCGAAACCGGCTCGCGAAAACGCTTCGAGGGTGAGCATCCGCTGCCCTGACGGGGCATGGGCCGGCACGCCGAGCACGGCCTGCAGTGGCTCGTCGCCGACGACGGCGGCCACGTTCGACGCGGTGCGGATGCCGCGCTCGAGTGATGCGGCGAACCCGGCGACGAGGTCGACGAGCGGGATCGCGGTGCCGCCGACGCGCACGACGTCGTCGAACGAGACGCCGGGATCGGCGAGGTGGCGCTTGAACGATCGCAGCAGCGGAGCGCCCGAGCGGTGCGCCGCAACGGCATTGAATCCGTACCGGATGCCGTCGGCCGTCTCGGCAGCGACGGTCGGCAGGTAGTCGATCGCGTCGCCGTCGTGGTCGTCGAATGCGACCACGGGGTAGTTGCCGCGGTCGGCCGTGGCCACCACGGTTCGCGTCGTGCCGAAATCGATGCCGATGCGCATGGCAGCGACGCTAGCAAGTGGCGGTAGCCGCCGGATAGGTGGGCGTGTCGGCTTGCGCAGGTTGTCCGGCTCCGGCGTGTCGGCTGCAACGGCGGGGGAGTGGCGATGGGCGACGAATCGCGACACGCCGGTCGGTCGGGACCGTGCTCTGAGCGTGCGTGCGTTGGCGCACTGGCCGCACCCTGTCCGAAAGGGCAGTTTGCAGCCCCTCGGGTGGACGCTCTGCGTGCAAACGGCACAAAATGAGCGCGACCTGACTACGCACGACGTGTGTTTGTCACTTAGCCTGTTCGAATGGCAACGCTCGATTGGGATCACCTCTTCGTCGACGCCGCCCGGCTCGACATGGTGCGCATCGTCGAACCCTGGACCGGCCTCGTCCACGGTCCGATCCGTCCGATCGGCATGTCGATGTTCGGGGACGTGTACTTCGATCGGTACGACGACGTGATCTTGCGCATCGACGTCCTCGAGGGCGGAGTCGTTCCCGTTGCTGACGACAGAGAGCACTTCGACCGGCTCATGAACACGCCAGAGTGGGCGCGCGACGCGCTGCTGGTCGAGGGCGTCGCGCTGATGCACCAGCGGGGTATCGTGCCCGCAGAAGGGGAGTGCTACGCGTTCGCGCCGCATCCCGTGTTGACCGGCACGATCAACTGGGACCACGTCATGACGATGAGCGCGGTCGTCTGGCACTCGATCTGCGCGCAGTCCGTGCAGGCGAATAGCCGCGCGTCGTAGGGGCGGTTTCTCAGCACCCTTCGACCTCCTCAGGGAGCCGGGCCGACGGCCCGGTACGGTCGGCGTCTGTGAATCTCTTCGACCAGCCGTGGCTGCACGAACTCTGGGGGCGGATCGTGCCGAGCGCCGGCGGCCAGGCCGGCGTCGAGCTGGCGCCCGCGACGATGTTCATCGTGCTCGGCGTCGCCGCGGTCGGCATCTCCGTGCCCACCGTATGGCGCGTGCTTCGCATCGCGATCACGCTCGTGCACGAGCTCGGCCACGCATTCATCGGGGTGCTTGTCGGCCGTAAGTTCACGGGCTTCGTGGTGCGCGGCGACATGTCGGGGCACGCCGTCACGCAGGGGCCGGTGCGCGGTTTCGGGCGCGCGATCACGACCTGGGCCGGCTACCCGGCGCCCGCGATCGTCGGCGCCGCCCTCGGCTGGCTCGGCGCGAACGGGCTCGCCGCCCCGGCGATCACGGTCTGCCTCGTGATCCTGGTGCTCGCGCTCGTGCGCGTGCGGTCGTTCCTGACCGCCGTCGTCATGATCGCCGCGATCGCGGCGACTGGCGCCCTGTGGTGGTTCCGCGAGGACGCCATCCAAGCACCCGTGCTGCTGGCCGCAGGCACCGTGCTGGTGGTCGGCGCCTGGCGGCACCTGGGGGCGGTGTGGGGGAGCGGCGGGCGCACGAGCGACCCCGGCGTGCTCGCGCAGCTCACGCGCGTTCCGGCGTTCCTCTGGAACGTGACGTTCGCGCTCGTCTGCCTCGGCGCATCCGTGATCATCGGATTGGAGTTCTGGGCGGTCCTGCGACCCTGACGACCGCGCACCGGTGACGGCGCCCTCGTGTCGCGACGCTCGTCGCCGCCGAGGGGAGGTCTGGCCGATCGGCCGAAGCATCGGGCCGCCGCCCTCGCGCACGATCGAGGCATGACAAACGAACGCTCCGCGACGCGCGACTCGCGCCCGTCCGCGAACAACGACAACCGCATCCAGAACCCTCGGCCCGCCACGCCGCGGCCGCCAGCCCTGAGCGCCGGTGGCACCCCGAACCCGCGTCGTACCGCCGCGACGGTCGGCGCCCTGTACATCGTCGGGACGGTCGCGGGCGTCGTCAGCGTGCTCCTCTCTGGCGACCTGGCGACGCCGGACGGTCTCGCCGGCGCCGTCCGCAACGAGGGCAGGTCGATCGTCGGCATCCTTATGATCCTCGTGATGGCGTTCGCGCTCGCGATGGTCCCCGTCGTGCTGTTCCCCGTGCTG
>JBQDJW010000216.1:0-5439 GCA_052086425.1 Pseudoclavibacter sp.
ATGCACTGCCACTCTGGCCCGGCCCCGTTCCCTCGGGAGTTCGACCACGTCGACGCTGCGCGCGAGGGCGACCGGATAGGCATGAGGGCGTTCGTCTCGAAATCGCACCACCACAGCACGGTCATGGACATCAAAGCCGCGCATCGCTCGTTCGAGGGGATCGGCACGACGGCGTTCGGCGGCGTCGTGCTGAACAATCAGGTCGGAGGGCTGAACCCGTACGCGGTCGAGATGTGCGTGCGGATGGGTGGCAAAATCGTCTGGTTCCCGACCTTCTCGTCGCGACGACACATCGAGTACCACGACGAGGCCGTCTCGCAGGGGTTCCCGCAGAGCGCCGTTCAGCTGACGACCGTCCCGGTGCTCATCCACGACGAGGCGGGCGCTGTGCGGCCCGAGATCGCCGAGATCGCCGACATCGTCGAGGAGGCGGGGGCCGTCTTCAACGGAGGCCATCTGCACGCCGACGACTTGTTCGAGGTGTTCGCCATCGCCGCAGACCGGGGCGTGAAGCGGATGGTCGTGAGCCACCCGAACTTCATCACCGATCTCACCCCGCAGCAAGGCAAGGAGCTCGCGGACATGGGGGTGTATATCGAGCACGAAGTCGGCATGTATCTGCCGAATGAGCAGCCGTTCTTCAAGATCGACACGCTGCTCGAATGGATCGAGGTCGTCGGGATCGAGCGCAGCTACGTCGCCTCCGACCTCGGTCAGATCGGGCGAACGCACCCGGTCGACGCCTTCATCCATGTTGCGACCGAGTTGCTCGACCGCGGCGTCCCCGAGCGCGATGTCCGGCGCATGTTCGTCGAGACGCCGACGTGGCTGCTCGGCCTCGACGGCGACGGCTGACGGTCACCAGGAGAGGAGACAACCGGTGCAGCGCGCAGAACATGTGATCATCAGCACGGCCGTGACCGGGAGCATCAACGTTCCATCGCAGAGCGACCATCTCCCACTCAGCGCGGAACAGGTCGTCGCGTCGTCGATCGAAGCCGCGGCAGCGGGCTCGGCGATCATTCACCTCCACGCGCGGCACCCGGATGGTCGTCCGGCCTTCGACGTCGAGGTGTTCGAGCGGATCGTGCCGGAGATACTTCGGCAGACCGACGTCGTCGTGAACATCAGCACGGGCGGTTCTCCGGCCATGTCGATGGACGAACGGTTGGCGGCCGCGCGGCGGTTCCGACCGGAGCTGGCGTCGCTGAACATGGGCTCGATGAACTTCGTCTACTCGGGGATCGCCGATCGCGTGACCACGTGGAAGTACGACTGGGAGCGACCGTACGTGCTCGCGAGCTACGCGCGGCCGTTCGTCAACACCTTCGAGCAGATCGAGACGATCCTGACGAGCCTCGGGCGCGACGGTGGAACGCGCTTCGAATTCGAGTGCTACGACATCGGGCACCTGTACTCGCTCGCGCACTTCGCCGACCGCGGCCTTATCGAGCCGCCATTCTTCGTGCAGGGCGTCTTCGGCATCGTCGGCGGTATCGGCGCCGACCTCGACAACCTCGAGCACATGGTGAAGATCGCCGATCGGTTGTTCGGCGACGACTATCAATTCTCTGCATTCGCGGCGGGGAAGGCGCAGATGTCGTTCGCCGAGCGCACGGCACAGCTCGGCGGCAACGTGAGGGTCGGTCTCGAAGACAGTCTTTGGATAGAGAGGGGGAAGCTTGCGGTGAGCAATGCGCAGCAAGTAACGCGAATCAGGGAAGCGATCGAAGGATCCGGGAAACGTATCGCCACACCCGACGAGGCTCGAGCGATGCTCGGGCTGAAGGGCAGGGCGGCCGTCGCCGTCGAGGGGGTGGCCGAATGACCATGTATGCCGCTGACGACATCCGTTCAAAGCTCCAGGCGACAACGGCAGCGCCGGCGCCGGTGGACCCGTCAACGCCCGTGCGTCCGGCTCAGTGGTTCGAGTTCTCCGGGCTCGAGCCGAGCGAGCTCGGCGAGCGCGGCAGCGCGACGTGGATCGCGCGATCGGCCAACGCCGTCCTCGCGCACACGGACGCGAAGGCCGGCGATGTCTTCGCCAGGTCGGACCAGCCGGACGAGTACACGGTGCTCTGCTATTCGGAGAGCGCGCCG
This sequence comes from Pseudoclavibacter sp., assembly GCA_052086425.1. Lineage (GTDB taxonomy): Bacteria > Actinomycetota > Actinomycetes > Actinomycetales > Microbacteriaceae > Pseudoclavibacter. The sequence goes on from JBQDJW010000216.1 coordinate 2,101, forward strand.
GTGCGGGTGACTGCCGGCGGCGACACGGTCGAGGTGAACGAGCCCGCCTTCGTCGTGGTGCCTCCAGGGGAGAGCGGAGTCGAGGTGCTCGGTGACGGAATACTCGTCAGGCTCTTCTCGAGCGTCGCCGCCGACCTGCGCGAGGCGTCGATCAACGCCGAGGCGTACCACGAGGAAGATCCGAGGGTCGCCTCGCTCGCCCCGTTGCCGGATCCGCCGGGCGGCTTCCGTTTGCGCGTCTACCCGCTTGCGGAGGCGCAGCTCTCCGAAGATCGGTTCGGCCGCATCTTCCGCACCACGAACCTCATGGTGAACTTCGTGCCGGAGGAGGAGGGCCCGCGCGACGCGTCGAAGCTCTCACCGCACTTCCATGACGATTTCGAGCAGCTGTCGTTCGGCGTCAAGGGCTCGTTCGTCCATCACATCCGGTACCCGTGGGGACCCGATTCGTCGAAGTGGCGCGACGACGAGCATCGCGAGGTCGGCACACCGTCGCTCTGCATCATCCCGCCGCCCACCGTGCACACGTCGCAGGGAAGCGGTGAGCACCAGCAACTGCTCGACATCTTCGCGCCGCCGCGCGACGACTTCGCCGCCGCGGGCTGGGTCCTGAACGCCGACGATTACCCGGCCAGATGACACGGGCGGCACAGCGAGAGAGCCGGTTTCGGTCGGCGCTTCGGCGCAACACGGGGCTCACCATCGGCACGTGGGTCAAGCTTCCCGTGGTTGAGAGCGTCGAGATGGCGGCTGGCGCCGGGTTCGACTTCATCGTCATCGACCTCGAGCACTCGCCGATGAATCTTGAGACGGCATTTCGGCACGTCGGTGCGGCATTGCAGGCGAACCTCTCACCGATCGTTCGTGTCCCGGCGCTCGACGGCGGCGTCGTGTCTCGGCTCCTGGATGCCGGCGCCGACGGCATCATGCTTCCGCACGTCGACACGGTGGCGGACGCCGAGGACGCCGTGGCCGCCATGCGGTTTCCCCCGATCGGCGATCGCGGGATGGGGCCGACGAGCCGGGCAGGCGACTGGGGGCTCTTGCCGTACGACGAGTACGTCCGATTCGGTCAGGAGGAGGCGTCGCTCATCGTGCAGATCGAGAGCGAGCTCGCCGTCCGCAATGCCGGCGACATCGCGGCGGTCGCCGGCGTCGACGCCCTCCTCATCGGCTCGACCGACCTGGCGAGGTCTGCCGGCCTTGCACCTGGCGGCGCCGAGCTGGCCGAGCTCATGGCGACGACCGTCGAGGCGTCGCGAGCGAGCGGCACTCCGATCGGCAACGCAGGTGCCGCCACCGGCGAGGCGGCTCAGGATGCGCTGGATCGCGGATTCGCGTTCAGCGTCATGAGCAACGACGCGACACTGCTCGCCACGAGCCTGCGGGCGGCGGCCGAGGCCGGCCGCTCCGCGACCGCAGAACCAGCAACGACACAGATTGGATGACGAAGCGATGAATGATGTGATTGAACCGACGGCGCCTGGAACGGCCCCGTCCGGACTTCTCGCCGGAAAGGCCGTCCTGATCGTCGGGGCGAGCACCGGAATCGGAGCGGAGTCCGCCCGGCTGTTCGCCGAGGAGGGCGCGTCGGTCATGCTGACGGCGCGGTCGGAGGATCGGCTCGCCGAACTCGCCGACGAACTCACCACGGCTGGACACCGCGCCGCATACGTGGCGGGCGACGTCTCCCGCGCCGACGATGTCGCCAGGTTCGTCGAGCGAACGGTGAGCGAGTTCGGCCGGCTGGACGGCGCATTCAACAACGCCGCGATCGGCCAGGGCGGCAGGCTCGACGACGTGTCGGACGACGACTTCGACCGCCTCATGGCCATCAACGTCAAGGGCGTCTGGATGTGCCTCCGCGAGGAGGTGCGGGCCATGCGCGGGTCGCAGTCCGGCTCGATCGTCAACGTGAGCAGCATCGGTGGGCTTCGCGGCAGCCCCGGCTTCGGCGCCTACCAGGCGACGAAGCACGCCGTGATCGGGCTCACCCGCACGGCGGCGCACGACAACGGCCCTGACGGGATCCGAGTCAACTCGGTCGCACCCGGCCCCGTGCTCACGGCGATGATCGTGAAGGACGACGGTGATCTGCCCGATGGGGTCAAATCGCGGATCGCGGCGACGCCACTGCGAAAAGCGGCCGAGCCGCGCGAGGTGGCGCAGACTGCGGCGTGGTTGCTCAGCGATCGGGCGAGCCACATCAGCGGCGCCGTCCTCCCCGTCGACGGAGGGTTCACCGCCTAGCGGGCGGTTCCGGCCATGGAGACACAGGAACACCGGCACGAACTCCCGGTGACGACGCCGCAAGACGCGGGTCTCGATCGTTCGGGCGTCGATCGACTGGTCGAGTTCGTCGACCGGGCGATCGACGCGGGCCGCGTCGGCGGGGCCACACTCCTGCTCGCGCGCCACGGGCGCATCGGGGTTCTCGAGGCGAGAGGATCTCTGGATGCCGCGCGGAGCATCCCGATGCCGACCGACGCGCTGTTCCGCCTGTACTCGATGACGAAGCCCATCGTCAGCGTCGCCCTCCTGCAGCTCTACGAGGAGGGTCGATTCCAGCTATCGGACCCGCTCGACCGGTACCTCCCCGAGCTCGGCGCCCTCAAGGTGCACTCCGGGTTCGACGAGCACGGCCAGCCTCGACTGGTGCCGGCCGAGCGCACTCCGACGGTGCTCGACGCCATGCGGCACACCGCGGGGTTCGCCTCGGGGATCGGCACGTCCTGGGTCGACGAGCAGTACCGGGCGCGCGGCCTCACGGTCGCGCGGGTGCCGTCGCTCCACGAAGAAATTCGGCTGCTCGGCGAGATGCCGCTGCTGTTCCACCCGGGGGAGCGATGGTCCTACGGGCTCGGCCACGACGTGCAGGCCCTGCTCGTCGAGCGACTGTCAGGGCTGCCGCTCGACGAGTACCTCGACGAGCGACTCTTCCAGCCGCTCGGGATGCGAGACACGGGATTCGCGGTGCGCGAGGATCAGCGCGCTCGGGTGGTCGAGCTCACGGGCGAATCTGCGGCGGCATCGACCGAGGTGTACGAGCGATTCGCCCGGCAGCCGTTCGGCACGATGGGCCTGTGGGGCACGGCGCTCGATTTCGCGCGGTTCGGCGAGGCGCTCAGGCGCGGCGGCGAGCTCGGCGGTGCCCGCATCCTTGCTCGGAAGACGGTGCAGCATCTGGCGACCAACCAGTTGCCTGATGCGATCGGCCGGCTTCCGGCCACAAGTCCGGCACCCGGCGCTGGTTACGGCCTCGGCGTCTCCGTCACGGTCGACCCCGCCGCCGAGGCGAACCTGGGGAGCGCCGGTGCCCACGGCTGGTTCGGGGCGGCG
>JBQDJW010000217.1:0-5425 GCA_052086425.1 Pseudoclavibacter sp.
CGAACCCACGACCCGCGGATTAAAAGTCCGATGCTCTGCCAACTGAGCTACAGGCCCGATACCGTGCGACGGCACCGTCAAGGGTAGCGCCTCAGCGCGCGGCGTGACGTCAGGATTCGTCGTCCGCGCGTTCCGGGCGGCGGCGTTTCTCGGCCAGGCGCGCGACGTCGCTCAGGTCGATGATGCCCGTCGTCGCGATGGGGGAGTCGTCGCCCTGGTCGTCGTCGGCGTCGATCGACTCAAGCTCCGAGAACAGCTCGTCGGTCGCGTCGACGGGCTCGTGCGCGCCGCCGACTGCCGTCGCATCGGCGTTCGCGTCGCCCTCTCCGGGTGCGCCCCCGTCGTCGGCGCCAGGCTCGGTGATCCCGCCCAGGCGCTCCTGTGCACGGCGAGCGAGCCAGCTCGGCGCGAAGTGCGCGCGCTCGGCGCGCCACCACAGCAGGCACAGCGCCGCGAGCACGAGCGACACGACGAGCACGATCCAGGGCCCCGCCAGCACGGGGTACACGCCGTTCGAGGCGTCGATACGGAGTGTGCCGTAGAAGATGATCCACAGTTCGCCCACGACGCAAACGATCGCCCACACCGCGATCGTGTTCGCCGGCGCCACATAACCGCGCAGCACCCGCAGGATCGCGAGCACGGTCACGACGAGCGGGGGGAGCACGGGCACGAGCCCGAACAGCACGTTGCCGAACCACGAGTAGTCGGTGAGCACTCCGAGGCTGCCGATGGATAGGCCGGTCACGAGCAGCAGCCAACCGTTGAGCGTGTCGGCGGCCCTGTCGAGAATCAGCTCGGCATCCCACCACGGCAGGAACATGGTCACGAGGAACACGACCGCGACCGCGCCGAGAACGACCTGCTTTCCCCTGAACGCAGGGTAGGACGACAAGGGGTGCGAACCTTCGACCAGCGAGTCGTCGCGCTTCGAAGGATCAGGCGTGCTCGACATGCCGCTCAGCCTAACGAGAACACCTGTCGCCGCCGCCGCGGCACGTCGAGTACGGTTATCGACCGCCTGCTGGGACGGCCGCGTTGCGGCAGGCTCGCTGTAGCGCGCGGGCCGGTTCGCGATCGGTCCCGGATGCGCGCAGACTGGTGTGCGCGAACGTCGCGCCCGCCACGTGGAAGGGGCCAAATGACCGACCGCCATCACCGTCCGGTGCGAGTGCCGTCGAACGCGCTCGAGGGCATGCTCGGTGGATACGACCCGTCCGAGGTCAGTCGCGTCGCCCACGATACGGCCGCCGCCCTCCTACATCGAGGGCGCGAGACCGGGGACCCCGAAGTCGTCTCACGCCTTGTGGCGTTCACCGACGAGCACGGCATCGACGACCTTGCCGAGCTCTGGTCGGCCGCCGCGGTCGCCTCGCTTCCTGGGGCGATGTGGCGGCTCTACCTGATTCGTGAGATCGCGAACCGAAACGCAGAGGGCACCGCCTACATGTTCCAGCGGGGCATCGAGCTCGACCGCACGATCAGCCACGTCGTGGCAGGCGCGGTCACGCCGACCGGACCCGAGGAGATCGTGGTGCTCTGCGACGAGATCCTTCGGGGCGCCTTCACCGGCGACGTCGGCATCGCTCTCGAACGTGCCAGCGCTTTCTGTCGCATCATGGCCCAGGGCGCCGCCGAGCTCTCCGCCTCGAGCGACGGGATCGATGAGCAGCGGGCCGCTGCATTCACGCGGCGCGGGGCGCGATACCTCGAGCTTGCCGAAGACCTGCACGCCGCCGCGATGCGCTGGCAGGACGACTCGCTCGACTGACGGGGCTCGCCGCTCCGCCGATCCCCGAGCTCGCCGAAGGCTCGGCGCTCTCTGGGCCGCTCGGGCTCAAAGGTTTATGAGTTTGTACGTCTATACCGCCATTCAGGCGTACAAAATCGTAAATCATTGGCGCATCCGGTCCCTCTGAGGAGCCGGGGCCCCGTCGACACGCCCAGGCTCCCCTCGACAGGCCCAGGCTCCCTTCGACAAGCTCAAGGAGCCGAATCGCACCCGCGGATCCCGGCCTTCGCGCGACGACGTGTTCGCCGCCCGCGAGCACGACCCGCGAGGGGTCGTATCGAGGCTGCACGTTCTGTACACTCGCAGAGCCGGGCCGCAGTAACCCCGGGCTCCATTTTTTGCCGCTTCGAGCGGCCACTCGCCGAGAGGCGTTCTGCGGCCCGGCTTCATTCTTTTCCGGGCGCTATCGGCCGCCGCCGCGGGGCATCGGCGGTCGCCGGCGCGGAGCTCCCGCAACGAAGCGGGCGGCCGGAAGCTCTCGCCTCCGACCGCCCGCTGACAGGACGCGTACGGGTTTAGCCGAAGCGGCCAGACACGTAGTCCTCTGTCTGCTTTTCGTCCGGGTTCTCGAAGATGTCCTTCGTCGAGTTGTACTCGATGAGCTTGCCCGGCTTGCCGGTGCCCGCGATGTTGAAGAACGCCGTCTTGTCGGACACGCGCGACGCCTGCTGCATGTTGTGCGTCACGATCACGATCGTGTATTCGCTCTTCAGCTCGTCGATGAGGTCTTCGATCGCAAGCGTCGAGATGGGGTCGAGGGCCGAGCAGGGCTCGTCCATCAGCAGCACGTCAGGCTCGACGGCGATCGCTCGGGCGATGCAGAGTCGCTGCTGCTGGCCGCCAGAGAGGCTGGCGCCCGGCCGGTCGAGGCGGTCCTTGACCTCGTTCCAGAGGTTCGCACCAGTGAGCGACTTCTCAACGAGAGTGTCGGCGTCCGACTTCGAGAGGCGCCGGTTGTTCAGACGCACGCCCGCGAGCACGTTTTCGCGGATCGACATCGTCGGGAACGGATTGGGGCGCTGGAACACCATGCCGACCTGACGGCGCACGAGAACCGGGTCGACGCCCTGGCCGTAGAGGTCGTCGCCGTCGAGCAGGATGTGCCCGTCGACCCAAGCCTTCGGGATCACCTCGTGCATGCGGTTCAGCGAGCGGAGCACGGTCGACTTGCCGCAGCCCGACGGGCCGATGAAGGCCGTAACGCTGCGGGGATCGATCGACATGTTCACGCCTTCGACGGCCTTGAACTTGTCGTAGAAGATGTTGACGTCTTTGAGTTCAATTCGCTTCGACAAAGCGGAGTCCTTTCTGAGGCGTTCGTGGCCGCTTAGCGGCTGCCCTTTGGCGAGAAGTAGTAGGACACGACGCGCCCGATGATGTTGAGGAATACGACGATGAGGAGCAGCATGAGGGCGCCGGCCCATGCGAGCTGGCCGCTCTCTTCGGTTGCGAATTTCCACTGCTGGTAGACGAACGTCGGCAGGGCGGCCATGACGCCTCCGAACATGTTGAAGTTCAGATTCGTCGCGAGCCCCGCGGCGACGAGCAACGGCGCGGTCTCTCCGATGACGCGGGCGATGGCGAGCAACATACCCGTCACGAGCCCGGCAAGACACGTGGGGAGCACGACCTTCGAGATCGTGAGCCACTTCGGCACACCGAGGGCGTAGGAGGCCTCGCGGAGCTCGTTCGGCACGAGGCGGATCATCTCTTCCGCCGATCGGATGACGGTCGGGAGCATCAACACCACCAGCGAGACGCTGCCAACGATGCCGGCGCGAACGGTGGTGATGTCGCCGCCGAAGGACTGGACGAGCAGGAGGAACAGCGCGAACGCGAAGAGACCGGCGACGATCGACGGGATGCCAGTCATCACGTCGACGAAGAAGTTGATAGACTTCGAGAACCAACTGCCCTTGCTGTATTCGACGAGGTAGATCGCAGTGAAGATGCCGATCGGAATCGAGATGAGGCTCGTGACCAGGGTGATGAGAAGCGTTCCAACGATCGCTTGGAGCGCACCCCGTTCGCTCGGCATGGAGGCATCGCGCGTGAAGAAGTGCGGGTCGAGCATGCCAGGCAGGCCATTGACGACGAGCACGAGGATCAGCGACGCCAGCGGGATGATCGCGAGGACGAATGCTGTGGTCACGAGACTCTGCACGAACCGGTTCGTGGCCTGGCGGCGTCCTTCGTACCCGCGCGAAAGGAGCCAGCCCACGACGATGTACAGGAGGCCGCCGAGGGCGAGGAATCCGCCCCAGTTGAACCCGACCTGCAGCTTCCCGGTCTGCTCGACCACGTTGATGAGCGGCTTGGCATCAGGATCGAGTGCCCAGGCGCCAAGACAGATGGCGAAGCTCAGGACGAAGCTGCCGACGAGCACAACGGGCATGACCCATCTGGGCAGGCGTCCGGCCGTCAGAGCGCTGACGCTCGCGGTGGTGTCGATTGGGCCCGTTCCAAGGCTGGGGGGCGGAGCCGACGATGGCTCGGCAGACGGCTTCACAGTTTCAGTCGACAAGGTCCGTCTCCTTTACTTCTCACGTCGGGCGATGATCCAACGCCCGATGGAGTTGACGATCAGCGTGATGGCGAAGAGCACGAGACCCCCGGCGATGAGGGTCGCCGAGTTGGTACCGCTGGCCTCGGGGAACTGGCTGGCGATGTTGCTGGCGATCGTCGCCGGGTTCTGTGAGGTGAGGAGTTGGAAAGAGACGGCTCCGGTCGCCGACAAGACCATGACGACGGCCATCGTCTCGCCGAGCGCCCGCCCGAGCGCAAGGATGCACGCGGCGAAAATGCCCGAACTCGCGTACGGGAAGACCGACTGCTTGATCATCTCCCAGCGCGTTGCACCGAGCGCCATCGAGGCCTCCTCGTGGAGGCGGGGCGTCTGCAGGAAGATTTCACGCGAAAGGGCGGTGATGATCGGCAGGATCATGATGGCGAGCACAATGCCGGCGGTCAGGATGTTCTTCCCGCTCGGTACGACCGTGCCGCTGAAGAACGGGATCCATGCGAGGGCCTCATTCAGCCACTGGTACATGGGCACGGCGATCGGCGCGAAGACCAGAATGCCCCAGAGGCCGAAGATGACTGACGGGACGGCGGCGAGGAGGTCGATCACGAAGCCGAGGGCCGTGGCGAGACTCCGGGGCGCGATATGACTGATGAAAAGGGCGACTCCGACGCCGATAGGGAACGCGATCACCATGGCGATGACCGATGACCAGATCGTCCCGAACACGAGCGGAGCCACGTAGCCGAGGAAGTTTGGGGGCGACGCGTTCGCCCGGAACGTATCCGTGTGGTTCGACGGATCCACGGGCGAGACGATCGCGGGCATGCCCTGAATGAGCAGGAAGAAGAACACCGCAGCCAGGATGGCGAGGATGAGCGCGCCAGAGGTCGTGGAGACCGTCTGAAAGATGGCGTCGGCCGGGCGTCGGACTTTCCCGTCCGCCGCTGGGGTCGGGGAAGCGTTCTCTCGCTCCTCCGTGAGTTTGGTGCTCGACATCGAACTGACCTTCCTTGCGAAACGGATGTTCCTTGAGCGTTGGCTGAGTTGTGGGGTGAAGCAACCAGGCGTGCCCGGTGCCGGCGAAATTGCGCGGCACCGGGCACGATCTG
>JBQDJW010000218.1:0-5424 GCA_052086425.1 Pseudoclavibacter sp.
GGATGCCCCGACCGGGCCGTCGAGCACGCGGGGCCCCTCGCTCGGGCCTGCGCCGAGCTTGGGGCTCGTCTGATCGAACTCGCCGTGCGGCACGCTCGCGCCCGGAAGCTGAATCTGCCCGGTTGAGGGGAAGTAACGCACCGCATCCGGAACCGTTGGATGCGAATCATCGGCCGAATGCCGGTCGTTCGTGCGCGAGAGCACACCTCGCGTGCGACGGCCGCCGCCGTACACCGGGGGTGCCCCCGAACCATCGCCCTCGCTCATGCACCGCCCCTCGGCCATCGTTGTTCTCTCGGCCGTTGCGAGCCGCGGACTCCGGCTCTCGCCACGGGCGAGCTTCACGCTGCCGGCGTGACCGGCCGGGTCGACGCTCGTGCGGTGACACATCGGCGCTGAGCAAAACGCTAGTCGTCACCAGCGGATTTCTCCCGCGCGGGGGGCATGCAGGCCTCCCCATTGACAGGGTGGCCTGGGTGTGCCTAGTTCCCTGGCGCGGGGTCGTCCGAGGGATCATCTGAGGCCCCGGCCCCGCCTTCCGCCCCGTCCTCCGGCGCGGCGTCGACGGGCCGCCCCGTGTGCTCGGCGACGCGCTCCTGCAGCCAACCGATCGCGCGGCGCGTCCCCGCCTGGTCGGGGTACGAGACCTCTTTCATGATCATGCCCTCGAACGCGAAGAAGATGACGTCGATGAGCCCTTGGTCGGTCACGTCCTGGTGCGTGACGTGCTTCGAGAACTCGTCGCGGTACTGGCGGTAGTAACGCTCGACCTGCGGGAACAGGTCGGGTCGGCGGCGCGATTCGAGGAGCGCCTCGAACAGGAACGCGAGCGACTCGCGGCTCGATTCGACCGTCGCGACGAGACCCTCGGTGAAGTCGGCGATGCTCATCGAGTTCGACAGGTGTTTGCCCCGATCGATTCCCTCGTCGATCGCGAGACCGAGCGCCTCGGTGATGAGCGCGTCGATGGTGCCGAAGTGATAGCGCACGAGGCTGTGGGCCACACCGGCCGCCTCGGCGACCGAGCGCGACGTGATGCCGCTGATGCCGTCGGAGAGGCCGACGCTGATGGTCGCGCGCAGCAGCGCCGTGCGCCCCTGGCCGGCGGCCGGCGCGGCTGCCGCGGCTGCATCCGCATCCGCACCTGCGGCGTCCGCCAGCGCCTGCGACTCAGGCGGCGCCGCGAGCTCGGGCGGCGCCGAGTCGCCGGATGCTGCGGGTGCGCCAGGCGCGCCCGTCACGCCGTCGGCGCGTTCGGGGCCCGGTGCCGCAGGCGAATCCGACGGTGACGATGGGGGTGTCTGCTGTGACACGACGACCTCCTGGGGGTGTTTTTGGGCAATGGTAGGCGCCTATCCGACGTCAGACACCAAAATGACCGCGCCGTGGAATGGTTGGCCGAGCGTCGCGGGCATCCGTGCCCGATTGCGTGCCCCCGTACTACCCCTGCGTCGTCGGCCGCCCCTCCGCGATCCACTGGCCCGTTCCGCCCTCGACGTTCACGAGCTGCTGCCACCCGCGCGGCTCGAGCGCCTCGATGACCCGCGCGCTGCGCACGCCGCCCTGGCACACGACGTACGTCGTGCGGTCGTCTGGCACTTCGTCGAGTCGTTCGCCGAGCTGGCTCATCGGCACGCTCACGGCGTGCGGAATGCGTGCCTCGGCATACTCGTTCGTCTCGCGCACGTCGATGAGCGTGATGTCGTCGCCGAGCCCGGCGAGGTCGGCGGTCGTGATCGTCTGCATGCTGGAACCTCCGCGTCGAGCGTACGCGCCGCCGGGCCCGGCTCGCGGCAGCGTCGGCCGGGGCGCCTGAGCTATGCCGTCGCCGGCGCGGGTCGGGCCGATTCGGGCGCGTCGGAAAAGGCCTGCTTCGGCACGATCAGCAGCGTGACTGCGGCGACGACGGCGCTCGCGCCGCACACGATCCACACGGTCATGTACCCGGCAAGGCTGCCGGCCGTGCCGTCGTGCTCGGATGCGCCGCTCACCGCGGCGACGCCGTTCGCGAGGGCGAGGCCGAACACGCACGAGGCGACGGCGCCGCCGACCATGCGCACGGCGCTGGTCAGGCCAGTTGCGACGCCGGTCGCCGACATGGGTGCCGCGGCTGCTGCCGCGGCCGGGATCGCCGCGACGAGCGCGCCCGAGCCGACGCCGGCGATGAGCATGTTGACGAGCACCTGCGCGTAGGTCTCGTGCAGCGGCAGGAACATGAAGTAGCCGATGGCCACGAGCAGCGTCGCGCCGAGCAGCGCCACGCGTGGCGTGACGACCTGCGTGACGAGCGGGAACAAGAGGGCGCCGACGACGAGGCTCAGCACGTAGGCGCCGATGATGATCGAGGTTTCGAAGCCGGATGTTCCGAGCCCGTATCCGTAGATCGTCGGGTCGGTGCGTGCGAACGTCGAGAGCGGCGCCTGCGCCCCGAGCACACTCATGCCGAAGAGTGCCGAGGTGGCGAACACGGGCCAGAGGGAAGGGTTCGCGAACATACGTACGTCGATGAGCGGCTGTGGGATGCGCAGCTCGTGTCGCGCGAACGGCCACAGGACGAGCAGGCCGACGGCCATGACGATCCATGGAACAGGGTTGTCGGTTCCGAGCAGGCGCAGGAGGCTCAGCCCGCCGGTGACGGCGAGGAGCGAGACGGTCAGGAGGACCGTGCCGACCGCGTCGAGGGTGCCGCCGGTCGGGTTCGGCGTCTCCTCGACCCAGAACCAGATCGCCACGAGGCAGAGGGTGACCGCGACGGCGGGGACGACGAGCACGAGGTGGATCGACATGGTGTCGACGAGCGCCCCGCCGGCGAGCGCGCCGCCGATGGCGCCGAGTTCGAGGGCCGCGACGAGGAGACCGGCGGCGCGGCGCGTGAGGGCCGCGGGCCGGGCGCCGGGCAAGTGTGCGGCTGCACGCTCGGCGCGAATCCAGATGAGCGCGATCTCGAGCGGCAACCACACGGTGTAGACGCCCTGAACGGCCCAGGCCACGAGGAAGATCGCGAAGTTGGGCGCCAGGACGAGGCCAAAGCTCGCGATCGCGGCGATGAGCGTCGAGATCAGCAGGATGCGCTTGTGTCCGATGGCGTCGCCGAGGCGCGAGAGCAGCGGGATGAGGATCGCCGAGAGCATGAGCTGCGAGCCCTCGAGCCAGTTCACGTCGGCGTCGTGCACGTCGAGGTGCCGCGCGATATCCGTCAGCAGCGGCGTGTAGTACCCCTGAATGATGCCACTCGTGAACTCCACGACGGCGAAGGCGCCGACGATGGCTCCCATCGATCCGGGGGTGAGGCGGGGCATTGCTGAGGTCCTTCGCTCGGCGCGCAGGGCGTGCGCGCTATCGAGCCGTCCCACGTCGCGGGGGTGCGGCGGAGCGGACTCGACGATTGGCACTCTAGCGCTCGGAGCATCCGGCGACGTCGTTCACGGATGCTGCGCGGCGAGTTGCTGAAAACGAGGAAGATTCGTGTTCAATATCTGAGATGGAACCGTATACGGACGATCGTCCAAGTTGGGGATGGGTACGAGTCTACGCACGTGAGAGCGCGTCGCGGATCAGCGCCAGGTGGAACTCGATGGCGCGCTCGAGCGCGTCGATGGTGACGTGCTCGTCGACGCCGTGGATGCTGCCTCGCTGCGACGACGTCATGGCGATCGGCGCGAACCGGTAGACGTGCGGCCAGCGTCGGTGGAAGTGCCGCCCGTCGGTCGTCGCCATCACGAGGTAGGGGATCGGGCGCGCACGCGGGTAGCTCGCGGCCACGGCGTCGCTGATCGCGGCGAAGCGGTCGTCGTCGACCGGCGCGGTCGAGGTCGGCTCGCTGCCCGACTCGACCTCGACCGTGATCGAGCGATCGCGGATGACGCGCCGGATGCGCCGCGCGGCCGCAGCGACCGTCTCGCCCGGGGCGAGACGCAGGTTGAGCGTCGCGGTCGCGTCGGCCGCGATGACGTTCGCGGCCGTTCCCGCCTGCAGCATGGTGACGACGCAGGTCGTGCGCACGAGTGCCGCCGGCTCACCCCCGAGCGCGACGAACAGGCGCGCCGTCAGGGGGCCGCCGCGCGCCAGGGCCCGGAGCGCGAGTCGGTTCGGTCCGGTCGCGGCGTCGGCGAGGCGCTGCAGCATGGCGCGCACCGGGCGCGTGAGTCTCGGCCGGAACGGGCGGTGCTGGAGGCGGGTGACGGCGGCGGCGAGGTGGGAGGGGGCTGACCGGCGAGACGGCGTCGACGAGTGACCTGGGTCGGCGATCGAACGCAGCCGGATCGTCGCGAAGCCCTTCTCGGCCACGCCGATCATCGCCATGTCGCCGCGCACAAGCGGCAGTGGCGAGTCGACGACGGCCCCGCCCTCGTCGAGCACGAGCCAGGGCGTCAGGCCCGCCTCGTCGAGCGCGCGCGCAGCGTCGGCGCCGCCCGTGCCGCCTGTCTCCTCGTCGCCGCCGATGCTGATGATGAGCGGCCTCGTCGGGTCGAAGCCCTCGGCCGCGAGCGACTCGGCGGCCTCGAAGATGGCGACGAGCGGGCCCTTGTCGTCGAGCGCGCCGCGACCGTGCACGGCGCCGTCGGCGATCGCCCCGTCGAACGGCGGGTGCCGCCAGCCGTCCTCGGCGCGGGCCGGCACGACGTCGGCGTGCGCCATGAGAACGAGGGGCCCGGATGCGCGGGGTGCGGATGCGCGGGGTCGGGATGCGCTTGGTGCGGCTGCGTGGGGTCGGGATGCGCTTGGTGCGGTTTCACCGTCGTCGTCAGGGTCGCCCTCGACTGAGGGGTCGCGCGGGTCCCAGCGGAACTGCAGGCCACGGGGGCCGACGCGCGTGATCGTGCATCGCTCGTGAACGAGGGGGTACATGGACTCGAGCTCGGCGCGGAACTCGGCGAAGACGTCGTCGCCTGCCGGGTTCTCACCCGCCGAGACGGTGGGCACGCGGATCAGCCGCGCGAGGCGCTCGGCGGCGGCTTCACCGCGCGGCTCGTGGGTCGGGGTGCTGGGGGGAACATCCCTGTTCATCTGGACAGTTTAGGACGAATCCGGGTGAGCATCCGTCATTCGCCGAAAACGGTGCCGAGCGGCCCCCTGAGCTTGTCATTTCAGGCTCCCTGAGGTCGCCATTTCAGGCTCCCTGAGCTCGTCGGAGGGAGTCGCGGGAGTCGCCGGCCCAGAGCCTGTCGACGCGAGCGCTCGCGCAGATGATTTATGAGTTTGTACGTTTATGCACCGCCATAACCGTACAAACTCGTAAATCATTGCCCAAGGGAGGGGTTGCGAGGGTGCCGCCGACCCTTCGACGGGCTCAGGGGTCGGGCTCGGTGGCCGGCGGGGCGCACCCCGAGCCTGTCGACGGGTTGCCCGCGCACGCCCGTGGCCGGGGGCGGTTAGGGGGAGCGAGATCCGCATGACCTCTCCAGCGAAGCACCAACCGGGCGC
>JBQDJW010000219.1:0-5420 GCA_052086425.1 Pseudoclavibacter sp.
AAGCCAGCCGCAGGCGCCGCTGCGTCGACTCCCGCTGCCACCGCGCCAGCCGCTTAAACGGCACCGGATGCTGCAGCCGCCACCGACGCGGGCGACGATTCCGGGGCTGCCGCGGCAGCCGCATCCGGTGCCGTCGACGGCGGCTCGGTCAGCGCATCAGGTGCACCAGGCGACCAGATCACGATCGTCGCCGTCACGGCGTGCGCCACCGGCATCGCGCACACCTTCATGGCCGCGGATGCGCTCGCGGCGGCCGGCGCCGACGCCGGCGTCGACTTCCACGTCGAGCCGCAAGGGTCCGGCAGCGTCACGCCACTCGACCCCGCGATCGTGCAGCGCGCGAAGGCCGTCATCTTCGCGACCGACGTCGACGTGCGCGACCGGGCGCGGTTCGTCGGCAAGCCCCTGATCCAGGTGCCGGTGAAGCGCGGCATCGACCAGTCGGCCGAGCTGATCCAGCGCGCGGTCGCGGCGTCGGGCGACCCGACGGCTGCTCGCGTGCAGGCGCAGGGCGGCGACGACGCCGGCGCCGCCGGCGGCGGCACGGGACAGCGCGAGCCGGTCGGCAAGCGCATCCAACGCTGGTTGATGACCGGCGTGAGCTACATGATCCCGTTCGTCGCGGGCGGTGGTCTTCTCATCGCCCTCGGCTTCCTGCTCGGCGGCTACGACATCACCGACGTCGCGGCCGACGTGATCGTGCAGAACTCGTTGTGGAACCTGCCGGAGGGCGGCGTCGCCGCCTACCTCGGCGCCGTCGCGTTCGCGATCGGAAACGCGAGCATGGCGTTCCTCGTGCCGGCGCTCGCCGGATACATCGCCTTCGCGATCGCCGACAGGCCGGGCATCGCGCCGGGCTTCGTCGCAGGATCGGTCGCGCTGCTCATGAGCGCCGGCTTCATCGGCGGCCTCGTCGGCGGCCTCATCGCGGGCGGCATCGCCTGGTGGCTCGGATCCCTGCGCGTGCCCCGCTGGCTCGCCGGCCTCATGCCCGTCGTGATCATTCCGCTCGTCGGCTCGATCGTCGCATCCGGAAGCCTGGCGCTCGTGCTCGGCGGGCCCATCGCGGCCCTCATGAGCGCCCTCGAGACGTGGCTCGGCGGCCTCACGGGCGGCAGCGCGATCCTTCTCGGCGCCCTGCTCGGCGCGATGATGTGCTTCGACCTCGGCGGTCCTATTAATAAGGTCGCGTACTCGTTCGCCGTCGCCGGACTCGGCGCCGGCGCGGTCGACAACCAGTCGCCGTGGCTCATCATGGCCGCCGTCATGGCTGCCGGCATGGTTCCTCCCCTCGGCATGGCCATCGCGACGTTCATCGCTCCGAAGCGCTTCTCGAAAGTCGAGCGCGAGAACGGCAAGGCCGGCATCCTCCTCGGTGCGGCGTTCATCTCCGAGGGCGCGATTCCGTTCGCCGCGGCCGACCCGCTGCGCGTGCTGCCCGCCACGATCGTCGGCGGCGCCGTGACCGGCGCCGTCACGATGGGCATGAACGTCACCTCGCAGGCGCCCCACGGCGGCATCTTCGTGTTCTTCGCGATCGGCAACGTGCTGTGGTTCGTGCTCGCAGTGCTCATCGGGTCGGTCGTGACGGCGCTCGTGACGACCGGGCTCAAACTGTTCACCGGGCGCCGCGTCGACGCGGGGGCGTCGGCCGGCGCGACCGCGGAGGCCGGGGCAGGCGCCGCGTCGCCCGCCGGGGCCGGCGTGGCGACCGGGTAGCCGTGAAGACGTGGTGGGACGGCCTGCCGACCGGCCGCCTCGTCGCATCACCAGGCGACTGGACTCCGCCGGAGAGCGGGACGAGCGTGCGCACCCGCACCACTTCATCGTCGGATACGCGATTCTTCGCCCGCTTCCGCGCCGTTTCCGCAAGAATGATCCAACGCAGCGAACCGTCGAAAGGACGACCCATGGCAGAACGCCAGGCAACCATCGCAAGCACGTCGGGCCTGCATGCACGCCCCGCCAAGCTCTTCGTCGAGGCCGTGCAGAAGCAGACCGTTCCCGTGACGATTCAGGTGGGCGAGGGGCCGGCACTGAACGCCGGGAGCATCCTTTCGCTCATGGGTCTCGGGGCCGCGCACGGCACCGTCGTCACCCTCAAGGCCGAGGGAGACGGCGCTGATCAGGCGCTCGACGACCTGAAGTCGCTGCTGGAGACCGACCTCGACGCGGTCGAGTAACGACGACATCGGCGAATCGCCCCGCCTCGCAGAGCCACCCGTGGCCTGCGAGGCGGGGCGTTTTGCGGGGCGAGGCGATGTGGGGCGGCGGCCGGGTCGTCGACGGCGGGGCTACCGAGCGGGACATTGACGACTCGATGTTCGGGAGCGGATGTCCGAACGGGTAGCCTTCCGGGCCAAGGTCGCGGCTGCGACGACGAAGGCCCCGCCTCTCCCGGGATTCCGGGGCAGTCGGGGCCGGGCGTTGGTGGGCCTTGCGTGGTGGCGAGTGAGGGATTCGAACCCCCGAAGGCTGAGCCGTCTGATTTACAGTCAGATCCCTTTGGCCGCTAGGGTAACTCGCCATGGCGCACGCGTGCGAACGCCAGCGTAGATCGTACCCTGACGCCCGGGGAATCGCGAAATCACGCCGCCACCCGTCACGACAGCGTCTCGCCCCGAGTTTCCGCTGAACTCACGCGCTCACACCGAGGCGCGACTCACAAACTCACAGCATCTGAGTACTCACATACTCACATTTTTCGCAAACTCACTTTCTCACCTGGCATGCTGGCCTCAAGGATCCGACCCGCCCGAACGCAACGACGCAGGAGCACAGCCGGCATGCGCAGACGCGAGATCAGCGACAACCCGTTCCGACCCGGCTTCGGGCCGACGCCGCCGTCGCTCGCGGGCCGCGAGGGCATCATCGACGCCTACGGAGAGGCGTTCGTTCCTGGCGCCTGGTCGTCGCTGCGGGCGACGATCGTCACGGGGCACCGCGGCATCGGGAAGACCACCATGCTCGGCGCCCTCGAAGCCGAGGCGAAGCGCGCGGGCTGGCTCGTCGCATCGGTCACGGCCAGGCGCGGCGTCGTCGACGAGCTCATCAAGGACCGCCTGCCGCGACTCCAGACCGAGACCGATCTGCGCGGCGACAAGACCCGCATCTCGGGCCTCGGCTTCGCGGGTGTGACGGTGCAACGCACAGTCGCGTCCCGTTCCCCGACGTCGCCGACACTGCGCGGCCGCATCGAAGACCTGCTCGGGCTGCCCGGCGTGCGGGGCCTCGTCATCAGCATCGACGAGCTCAACACGCGAGCGGTCGAGGAGCTCGCCGAGATCGTCGACGTCGTGCAGCACGGGTTCCGCGAAGACCTGCCGATCGCGTTCCTTGGGGCGGGCCTGTTCCCCGACGTGTACGAGCTCAAGCTGCACGACGGGCTCACCTTCCTGCAGCGAGCCCGCACGATCGAGCTGCCGTCGCTCACCTACGACTCGACCCTGTCGGCGATCCGCGACCCGATCGAGACCGCCGGCCGGTCGATCCCCGACGACGCGCTGAACCTGGCAGCGACCATCACGCAGGGGTACCCGTATCTCACACAGGTCATCGGCGCGGATGCGTGGGATGCGAATCCGGATGAGCTCGAGATCACCCTCGAAGACGTCAGAGCGGCGTTCCCGAACGCGCACCGTCTCATGAACGAGCAGGTGCTGCGACCCACCATGACGCACCTGCGCGACGCCCTGACCGAATACCTGCTCGCCATGGCAGACGACGACGGGCCGAGCCTCGCGCGCGACCTCGAAACGCGCCTCGGCGTCGAGTCGAACACGCTCGCCAACCGGCGCGCGCGGCTGCTCAACGAGCACCGCCTGATCGCGGCCGTCGGGCACGGCGCCGTCGATTTCACGCTGCCGTATCTGCGCGAGTACCTGCGCGACCTCGCCGCCGAGCGCGCGTCGCGCCATCTCGCGGGCGAGCGGCCCGAGTTCCCGCCGCTGCCGCCGCTCCCGGGGCGGGGCGCCATCACCTGATCCGACGGCCCCACGACGGTGATCCCCGTGGCGGGTCGACCCGCCGACGAGTGACGTGTTGTGCCGAATCGCTGACGGGGTGAGGACACGGGTGACACCAGGAGCGGGCGTCTGGGGCGCCATTGCGATAAGGGGTAACGTCTCGACGTTTCTTCTCGCAGGGAAACACGAGGCGGCCCCCTCTGGGGAGAGTTTGGGGCCGCCTCTCTCCACCTGAGTGCCGTCCGCCGTCGTGACAGTGTCGCCGCGTCCGGGGCGGGGCGCCATCACCTGATCCGACGGCCCCCACTACGATGACCCCCATGGCGGATTCATCATTTGACGTGGTCAGCAAAGTCGACAAGATGGAGGCCGAGAACGCGGTCAACCAGGCCCGCAAGGAGCTCGACCAGCGGTACGACTTCAAGGGCACCGGCACCTCGGTCGAGTGGTCGGGCGAGGCGATCCTCATCAAGTCATCCACCGAGGAGCGCGCCAAGGCCGCCCTCGACGTCATGCAGTCGAAGTTCATCAAGCGCGGCTTCTCGCTCAAGACGCTCGACTCGGGCGAGCCCTTCCCATCGGGCAAGGAGTTCCGCATCACCACGAGCCTGAAAGAGGGCATCGACCAGGCCAACGCGAAGAAGCTCTCGAAGCTCATCCGCGACGAGGCGCCGAAGACGGTCAAGAGCCAGATCCAGGGCGACGAGCTGCGCGTGCAGTCGAAGAGCCGTGACGACCTGCAGGCGACGATCGCGCTGCTCAAGGGCGCCGACGTCGACGTCGACCTCCAGTTCATCAATTTCCGGTAGCCGGGCCGCCGCGCGCGCCCGACACCGGAGCATCCGACGCACCACCCCCGAGCAGCCCACATGAGCACATCGATCGCCGCGCCGACGGCGTTCGCCGCGCCCGCTGCACTACCCGCGACCGCGCCGCTCGGCGAACTCTTCGGAGTGGTGATCGACATGCCCGGCCTCGTCGGCGCCGCCATCACCGTGTTCAACACGATCGTGATCGTCATCTCGATCGTGCTGATCCCCCGCAACAGGCGACCGACGACGGCGCTCGCCTGGATCCTCACGATCGCGATCCTGCCGATCGTGGGCCTCGTCATCTTCGCGCTCTTCGGCACGAACCAGTTGCCGAACAAACGGCGGCGCAAGCAGGCCGAGGTCGACGAGATCATCCACGAGGCCGTCGGCCAGATCGACGAGTCGGACTTTCCGCACACCGATCCCGAGTGGTTCCACCAGGTCGCGCAGCTCAACACGAACCTCACGGCGATCCCGCTGGCCGAGGGCAACGTCCTCGAGCTGCACAGCAGCTACAACCGTGCGATCCGCCGCGTCGCCGACGAGATCGAGACGGCGCGCGAGTACGTTCACGTCATGTACTACACGCTCGGCTACGACGACACGACGAAGCCCGTGTTCGACGCGCTCGAGCGCGCCGTGC
>JBQDJW010000220.1:0-5419 GCA_052086425.1 Pseudoclavibacter sp.
GAGAGCGCGAACGCCGAGCCTCCTGTCGAGTCGATGACGGCAGGCGAGGGCCTCCCGAACGCATGCGCGCCTTCGCTGCGTGCGCTCCCCTCGCACCAGCCGTGGCTCGGGCAGGCCCGGTCGACGAGCGAGTCGACCTATCGACTGAACGTCAGCGGCACCTCGGTCGTCGAGGGCGAAGATGGCTTCGTCTTCTGGGGTGACGAGCAGGCCAACAACTTTTCACAGGCGCTCGGTCGCCACGTGCTCTCGCAGGCAGAGCTCGACGAGTGGTACGCCGCCATGAGCTCGCTGCAAGATGGTCTGACCGACGAAGGCATCGACTTCGTGATCCAGGTCGTGCCCGCGAAGTGGTCGATCTATCCCGAGAAGCTGCCGACCTGGACCCACAACATCGTCGGGTCGACCACCCTCGATTACCTGCGGTACGCGCATCCGGACCTGCCGATCATGGACATGCGCCCGGCCCTCACGGAAGCCGCGGAGGAGCAAAACGCCTACACGGCGCTCAACTCGCACTGGACCAGGTTCGGCGGGACGGTGGGCTGGGCATCGCTGGCCGAGTGCCTCACGGCGATCGACCCCGACCGCTACCAGGGCCTCGCGCCGCTCGACATCGCCTCGTTCGACATGCAGGAGCCGTCGAACGAGTTCGCGCCGTACGGCTACGCCGAGGCCGACGCGACGGATCCTGTCCCCGTGTGGGCGGCACCTCCCGCCAAGATGACGCTCACTTCCTCGGCCGACGACGGGGTCGCCGCGCCGACCGACCAGCCGGTCGACATGCTCGACCTGCCGGCGACGACCGAGAACCCCGCAGCGCAGTCCGATGCGAGCGCCCTCATCTTCCGCGATTCGCAGGGCAACAACATCGCGGCAGGCTGGCAGGCGGGGTTCGCGACGACCTGGCAGTACCCGCACAACCTCGACAAGCCCGACCAGCCGGTCGACTACCTCGATGTCGCGCTCGAGCATCGCCCCGACGTGGTCGTGATCGAGCTCACCGAGCGGCATTTGAACTTCGTTCCGCCCACCGGCACCTGACTGTGCGACGGCGCCGTCCGCATCGCGCCGACCCGCTCGGCGCTGCCTCGCTCGCACGACGCGGGTCGCCGGTACCCTGAGTGTTCGGCGCGCGAGCGCTGCGTGCGGCGGGTATCCGGCCGGCCGAAAAGGAGGCTTCACCCCATGATGGACTTCGTCTCATGAGCACCACGTGCCTCGTGACCGGCGGCGCCGGATTCATCGGCTGCGCTGCGTCGGTGGCGCTCGCAGACGCCTTCGACCGCGTCATCGCCGTCGACAACCTGCACCCGCAGGTGCACCCGAGCGAGCAGCGCCCCGATGCCCTCGACCCCCGCGTCGAGTTCGTGCGCGGCGACATTACCGACGCGGCGATGTGGGATGCGCTGCTCCCGACAGTCGGCGACCTCGCGGTGGTGCTTCATTTGGCGGCCGAGACCGGCACGGGGCAGTCGCTCACCGAGGCGACGCGGCACGCTGCCGTCAACGTCGTCGGCACGACCGAGCTGCTCGACGCGCTCGTGCGCCACGAGACGCTGCCTGATCGCATCGTGCTCACCTCGAGCCGCGCCGTCTACGGCGAGGGCGACTGGAGGGCGGTCGACGGCACGGTCGCCTCGCCTGGCCAGCGGTCGGCCGCCATGCTCGAGCGCGGCGAATGGGACTTCCCCGGATTGACGGCGCTCCCACACCGCTCGCGCACCGTCGCCCCTGCGCCGACGAGCGTCTACGGCTCGACGAAGCTTGCCCAGGAACACGTACTGCGCTCGTGGTGCCTCGCGATGGGGGTCACGCCCGTGCTCTTCCGCCTACAAAACGTCTACGGGCCGGGGCAGTCGCTGACAAACCCCTACACGGGCATCGTGTCGTTCTTCGCGCAGCGCGCCAGGGCCGGCGAGGTCATTCCGGTCTACGAAGACGGGGAGATCGTGCGCGACTTCGTGTTCATCGACGACGTGGCCGACGCCGTCGTGCGCGGGGTCGTTGGCGGGGCGACTCCGTTCGACGAGCACGGCAACCGCTACCCGTTCGACATCGGCGCCGGAACCGGGACGACCATCATGCAGCTCGCGACGATCATCGCCGAGATCTACAACGCACCCGAACCGGTCGTGACGGGGCAATATCGCAATGGCGATGTGCGGAGCGCTTCGGCGATCATCGACGACGCAGTTGATGCCCTGGGATGGCGACCGGAAGTGTCTGTCGCTGAAGGCGTTCGCCGACTCTGCGCCTGGATCGACGACCGAGCATAAACCGCACTAGCGGGGCCACAGCGTCTCCTGAGTCGCATGTGACTTCTGTGAAACGTGGTGAAAAAGTAGCGTTCTGGGGCAGAAGTCTGCATACTTGGAAACTGCTGAGCGTTCCACACCCCGGTGTGGCGGGTTCGAGCGACCACTGACGCAACGTGTTTGGGATGTCATGATTCGCAGATTCCTAGCCCTCCTGGCGGCGGGCGCCACCGCAGCAGCGGGCCTCGTCGCCTTCCAGGCCATCGCACCCGACCCCGAAATCTCCGGCGTCGAGTCGGCCGCCGCAGAGGCGCAGGCGAGCGACTGGAACCCCGGCAACATCATCAGTGACGAGCTCTTTTACGACGGTTCGGCCATGTCGGCCGCCGAAGTGCAGGACTTCCTCGTCTCGCGCAACGGCTCGTCCGCCCCGACCGCCCTGCGCAACTACTCGCAGCAGACGCCGTCGATGGGTGCCGACCAGTACTGCGCCGCCTACCAGGGGTCGTCGGGCGACTCGGCGGCGAGCATCATCGCCAAGGTCGGCCAGGCGTGCAACTTCAGCCAGAAGGCCATGCTCGTGCTGCTCGAGAAGGAGCAGAGCCTGCTGAGCCTCGCGGCGCCCACCTCGGGCCGCCTCGCCGCGGCGACGGGCTTTGGATGCCCCGACACGGCCGCGTGCGACTCATCGGTCGCCGGCTTCTTCTACCAGATCTACTACGCCGCCAGGCAGTTCCAGGTCTACAAGGCCAACCCGTACAGCTTCAACCACATCCCAGGCGCGACGAACAACGTGCTGTACAACCCGAACTTCTCGTGCGGCTCATCGCCGGTCTTCATCGAGAACAACGCCACGGCCGGTCTGTACAACTACACGCCGTACCAGCCGAACCAGGCTGCCCTCAATAACCTGCGCGGCACGGGCGACGGATGCTCCGCGTACGGCAATCGCAACTTCTGGTGGATGTACACCGACTGGTTCGGGTCGACGCAGGAGGAGACGGCCGATCCGGCGCTGATCATCGCCGAAGGTGGCGACCGGACCTTCCTCTACACCGACGGCAAGCGCTATTACGTGCCTGACGAGTACCTTGACCGCTACACCGCGGCCTTCGGCGAGCCGAAGGTGTTGCCGCAACAGCACCTCGACTGGACGCCCTGGGGTCCTGGTGTGACCGAGTTCGTCGCCGACGCCGACGGGAACGCGTTCTACCTGTCGCCCGACGGCAGCTTGTACACCTTCCGCGACTGCGATGTCGCGACGGCCTTCGGCGCGAGCTGCAGTGGTGTCGCGCTCATCAACGCAGAGCAGATGGAGCAGGTGACCTCGGCCGGCACGATCGAGTCGGTCGTGAGCACGACTGACGACGAGCTCCTCCTGGTGGCCGGCGGGTTCAAGCACCGCCTTGCCAACGTCGAAGAGGCGGCCGATCTCGGTTACGCCACGGACGTGACGAAGGGTGTGCCCACCGAACTGGTCGAGGGGATTCCGTACGACTCTCCCGCGAATTGGGGCGGCGAGATCGTCGCAGGCGACGCCGGCGAGGCTCCGCTTCTGGTCGACGACGAGGAGATCGGGCACCCGGTTCCCGACTCGCTCGCAGCGCTTTCCATCTTCGACACGACGGTGACTATTTCGAGTGACCTGTACGCATCGATCGAGCAGGGTGAGCCCGTCGCCGCTCTCATGACTGACGGCTCGGCCAGCTATCTCGCGACGAGCGATGGCCTGTT
Organism: Pseudoclavibacter sp.; assembly: GCA_052086425.1. GTDB lineage: Bacteria > Actinomycetota > Actinomycetes > Actinomycetales > Microbacteriaceae > Pseudoclavibacter. Next base: position 3,993 of record JBQDJW010000220.1, read on the forward strand.
GAAGGTCTCGGCTGCGCAGTACGGCGGTGGCGTGTCGTTCACGACCGTCTCGCCCGCAACGATCGAGGCGCTGCCGAGCGCCGGCGCCGTCTCAGGCGCCCACTTCGTCCAGATGGACGGCGACGACAAGATTCAGCTTGTCGCCGGCGGCGAGCGGCTCCCGCTCGACGGCACCGAGGCAGTCAAGGCAGAGGCCGAGAAGCGCGGTATCGACGCGACCGTGTACACGACGGCCGCCGGCGCGATCACCGGCGTCATCGAAGGCAACGGCATCGTCAACGGCTCGGTGCTGCAGCCGCAGAACAGCGACGATTACTTCATCCTCGACGGAATGTACCTGCAGCCAGTCGCGAGCCTGGAGATCGCCAAGGCGCTCGGGTTCACGCAGGAGCCGATCACGATCACGACGTCGTCGTTCGAGAACATCGAGCAGCGTGACACGGTGCTCGACGGCACGCAGCTCACCTGCAACGGTGTGACGGGCTTCGCGGCGGGTGGCGCCCTGCGCCCCTACGCGAACGACGCGGTCGCGGCGGCCTACGGACTCGAGTCGGAGACGATCTCCGACACCCTGTGCGGCCTCGTTCCGGTCGGTGACCCGATCGGCGACCTGATCCGCGACGGAAAGCACGTCTACTGGGTTGTCGGCGGCGAGAAGCGGCCGATCGGATGGCCGGAGCTCGTCGACGGGTTCGGCGGATACGACCTCGCAGTGCAGATGGCGCCAGAGGTCAGCGCTCAGTTGCCGACCGGAGACACCGTCACCGGCGTGCCGGCCGGCTACGAGCCACCGACCGCGACCGAGCCGGAGCCGACCGAGACGCCGGAGCCGACGGAGACCGGAACGCCGGAGCCGACCGAGACCGGAACGCCGGAGCCGACGGAGACCGGTACGCCGGAGCCGACCGAGACCGGAACACCGGAACCGACCGAGACCGGTACGCCCGAGCCGACCGAGACCGAGGAGCCCCCGGTGGACCTCGCGACCGGCGACGTCATCACGGATGCGGCGGGCACCGGCACGTGGATCGTGAACGGCGACCAGTTGCTGCAGATCGGCAGCGCGAGCGTGGCGACCCACCTGGGCATCGCGATCGATGGTGCCACCACGGTTCCGCAGTCGAACTTCGATGAGTTCGGGTCGAATGTCGCACCGCTGTACTCGTCGGCCATCAGCTGCGACGGGGTCAACTACATCGGCATCGACGGCAAGCTCGTGCCCTTCGACTCCGACGCGACCGAGACCGCTTTCGGCCTGACGTTCGTCGAACTCGCCCCCGAGGTGTGCGACACGCTCACGCTTTCGACGCTCGCGCTCAGCACCGAGGTCACGCTGCCGAACGGCAACGTGTACGTGGTGGAAGACGGCGCCCTGCGCCTGAAGGCCGCCGAGGGCCACTCGGCGGCGCCCGAGGAGACGACCGACG
>JBQDJW010000221.1:0-5391 GCA_052086425.1 Pseudoclavibacter sp.
CGGGCTCCGTGAGCGGGCCCGCGGCGAGGAACGCGCCGCGCCAGATGGCGGCCAGATCCTCGCGGGTTCCCGTCGTGAGACGGTTCGGGAGGCCGCGCACGGTGTGGCGGCGCGCATCCATGAGCCCGGTCTGGCGCGCCAGCGTCTCGCCGGCCTCGAGCACCCGCACGAGGTAGCTCTCCTGCCCGCGCCCGTGCGCGCCCGTTGCCGAGGTGATGCGCGGACGCACCCCGTAGAGCTCGCCGAGCTCGTGACTCAGGCGTCGCGCGAGACGCTCGGAGTCGACCTGCGCCTCGACCGCGATTCGGCCCGAGATGAGTTGCAGTCCGCCCGCGAACCGAAGGATCGATGTCACCTCCGCTGCCCGTGCCTGCGTTGACTTGGCGCGAAGTCGCAGCAGCTCAAGTTTGACGTCGGCGGTGAGTGACACCGGGATACCTCCTGGGGCAGTTGCTGGGGGCCGTGGATCGATGGTGAGGTGGCGCGCTATTCGCGGCCGAGGTCACGATGGCGCACCGTGACCGAGAGGTCGCTGCGGCCGCGGAGGAGCCCCGCGAGCCGTTCCGTCATCGCGACCGATCGGTGTTTGCCCCCCGTGCAGCCGATCGCGATGGTGGCGTGGCGCTTGTTCTCGCGCTCGTAACCCGTGAAAACGGGTTCGAGTGCCGCCACGTAATTGTCGATGAACGCCTCCGCGCCGTCCTGTGCGAGCACGTAGTCCGAAACCTGTTTATCGCGGCCCGTGAAGGCTCGAAGCTCCGGCTCCCAGAAGGGATTGGGGAGGAATCGGACATCGGCGACCATATCGGCGTCCGTCGGCATACCGTACTTGAAACCGAAGCTCATGATGGTAACGGCAATGCGGTGCTGGTCGGGCTCGCCGAATCGTTCGATGATGCGCTTCGCGAGCTGGTGCACATTCAGGGCGGACGTGTCGATGATGATGTCGGCGGCTTCCCGGACCTCGCGCAGACGTGCGCGCTCGAATCCGATGCCCTCGAGGATCGTTCCGTCTTCCTGCAGCGGGTGCGGGCGGCGGACCGCCTCGAATCGGCGCACGAGCGAATCGTCGGTCGCGTCGAGGAACAGCACGCGCACATCCTGCGTCTCTCGCAGGTTGCGCACGAAGCTCGTGAACGATTCGAGCAGCCGTCCGCCGCGCACGTCCATCGCAACGGCGAGCTTTGGCAGGGAGTCGCGAGCCTTGCCGGCGACCTCGATGAGGGGTGACACCATCTCGGGCGGGAGGTTGTCGACGACGAACCAGCCGAGGTCTTCGAGCGCCTTGCATGCGGTCGAGCGACCGGCGCCGGACATGCCGGTCACGATCAGCAGTTGCTGACGCTCGTCGGTCAGCCCCTCGTCGTCGGTCATCGTGACTCCCCTTCTCGCGCAGCGGGACAAGCCTACCGAAGCGGGGAATCGGGTTTGACCGCTCCCCCGGTGCTCGCAGGGTCGGGATGGGACTCGGACGCGTCTGCAGCGTCGACCGTCGCCTCGGCGGCCGCCTCGTCTGCTGGGTCGCGCTCGCCTGCATCCTCCGGGGCGAGCGCCGCGCGGATCGCCGCCGCGACCCGCGGGCCGACGCCGGGAACCACGCCGAGTTCGGCCTCTTCCGCCGCGCGAAGCTTCGCGACCGATCCGAAGTGCTTCAGCAGGGCCCGGATGCGCGTGGGGCCGAGACCGGGGATCTCACTGAGGATTGTGGCGATGTCGCGCTTGCGGCGGGCCCGCTGATGCGTGATGGCGAATCGGTGGGCTTCGTCGCGGAGCCGCTGCACGAGGAACAGCGACTCCGAGCCGCGCGGCAGGATGACCGGGAACTGGTCGTCAGGAATCCACAGCTCTTCGAGTCGCTTTGCGATGCCCGCGATCGCGATCCCGGTCACGCCCGACGCGTCGAGCGCGCGCTTGGCCGCTGCGACCTGCGGCTGACCACCGTCGATCAGGAGCAGCTGCGGACGATAGGCGAACCTCGCCCGCGTGGTGTCCTGCACGACCGGCTCAACTCCGTCCGAGGTGACCACCGCATCCGGTGCGCCTCGGCCCGTGCCGTCCCCGTCAGCATCCGTCTCAGCCTCCGACGCAGCCAGATGCGCGAGCCGCCTCGTCAGCACCTGGTAGATCGAGTCGGTGTCGTCGCGCGACTCCGCAATGTTGAAGCGGCGGTAGTGGGGTTTGCGCGGGAGACCGTCCTCGAAGACCACCATCGAGCCGACGATGCCGGTGCCCTGCAAGTGCGAGACGTCGAAGCATTCGATCCGAAGCGGCGCCTCTTCGAGCTCGAGGGCCCGCTGCAGTTCGGCGAGCGCGTCGGCGCGCGCGGCGTAATCGGCGGTGCGCTTGAGCTTGTACCGTCCGAGCGCCTCGGCCGCGTTGATCGTCGCGGTCTGCAGCAGGTCCGCCTTCGGTCCGCGCTTCGCCGTGCGGAGCGTGACGCGAGCTCCTCGCTGCTGTGCGAGCCACTCCTGCAGCGGCTCGGCGTCGTCCGGCAACGTCGGCACGATGACCTCGGCAGGGGGGCGGTCGCCGCCGCTGCCGTTCGTGCCGCCGTACACCTGCTGCATCGACTGCTGGATGAGGGTTCCGTCGTCGAGATCGAGCTCGGTGTCGAGCACCCAGCCGCGAACGCCTCGGATTCTGCCGCCGCGGACCGTGAACAGCTGCACGGCGGCCGCCAACTCGTCCGTCGTGATCGCGAACACGTCGAGGTCGGTACTGTCGGGCAGCACGACGGCGCTCTTCTGCAGCACGTTGTCGATGGCGGCGATCCTGTCGCGATACTTCGCAGCTTCCTCGTATCGCTGTTCGGCCGCCGCCGCGCGCATCCGGCGCTCGAACTCGGTCACGATCGAGCGGTCGAAGCGCTCCATGAAACCGATGAAGTCGTCGATCGCGACGCGGTGCTGCTCGATCGTCTGCCGGTGCGAGCACGGGCCGCCGCACTTTCCGATCTGCCCGGCGAAGCACGGCCGGCCGGTCTGCATGGCCCGCTTGTAGTTCGCGTCATTGCAGGTGCGAATCGGGAAGACGCGAACCATGAGGTCGATGACCTCGTTGACCGTCCACACTTTCGGGTACGGGCCGAAGTACTTCGCGCCCCGGATGCGGTGGTTGCGAGTGACCATGACGCGCGGCGCCTCGTCTGCGAGCGTCACGGCGAGGTACGGGTAGCTCTTGTCGTCTTTCAGCCGCACGTTGAACGGCGGCTTGTACTGCTGAATCCAGGTGTACTCGAGTTGCAGCGACTCGCGCTCGTTCTGCACGACGGTCCACTCGACGTCGTTCGCGGCCGTCACCATGTGGCGGGTGCGGTCGTGGAGCGTGTGCAGCGGGGCGAAATAGTTGCTCAGGCGCTGCCTGAGGTTCTTCGCCTTGCCGACGTAGAGGATGCGCCGATTCTCGCCGAGAAATCGGTAGACGCCCGGCGAGGTCGGGATATCGCCGGTGCGCGGCCGGAAGGGAACGTGATCCGCCACGGGATTACCGGGCGGCGCGCGCGCCGGACGATACGGCGGCACGCGCTCGTGTTGACGAGGCGCCGGCATCGAGGATCTCGGCGAGGAACTGCCCCGTGTGACTGTCGTCGACCTTCGCGACCTGCTCAGGCGTGCCCGTCGCGACGACGGTGCCGCCGCCGGATCCGCCCTCCGGGCCCATGTCGATCAGGTAGTCGGCCGACTTGATGACGTCGAGGTTGTGCTCGATCACGATCACGCTGTTGCCGCGGTCGACGAGGCTCTGGAGGACGAGGAGCAGTTTGCGAACGTCTTCGAAGTGCAGTCCGGTCGTCGGTTCGTCGAGCACGTAGATGGTGCGTCCGTTCGAGCGGCGCTGAAGTTCGGTCGCCAGCTTGACCCGCTGCGCCTCCCCGCCCGAGAGCGTCGTGGCCGACTGCCCGAGTCGCACGTAGCCGAGGCCGACCTCGACGAGGGTCTTGAGGTAGCGGTGGATCGCGGTGATGGGCTCGAAGAATTCGGCCGCCTCCGAAATCGGCATGTCGAGCACCTCTGAGATGTTCTTGCCCTTGTAGTGCACGCTCAGCGTTTCGCGGTTGTAGCGCGACCCGCCGCACACTTCGCACGGAACGTAGATGTCCGGCAGGAAGTTCATCTCGATCTTCAGCGTTCCGTCGCCGGAGCAGGCCTCGCAACGCCCGCCCTTGACGTTGAACGAGAATCGGCCTGCCAGGTATCCGCGCGTCTTCGCCTCGGGGGTCTCGGCGAAGAGGTTCCGGATACGGTCGAAGACGCCCGTGTAGGTCGCCGGGTTCGAGCGCGGGGTACGGCCGATCGGCGCCTGATCGACGTGCACGACCTTGTCGAGGTGTTCCAGGCCGGTGACGCGAGTGTGCCTGCCCGGAACCATTCGGGCGCGGTTGAGCTTGGTCGCGAGCACCCGGTAGACGATGTCGTTCACGAGGCTCGACTTGCCCGAGCCGCTGACCCCGGTGACACCGACGAGCACGCCGAGCGGGAACGCGACGTCGACGCTCTTGAGGTTGTTGGCTCGCGCCCCGACGACCTTGAGCTGACGCTTTCGGTCGATGCTGCGCCGCTTCGACGGCACGTCGATCTCGCGGCGGCCGGCGAGGTAGTCGCCCGTGATCGACCGGGTGTTGGCGAGGAGCTCGTCGAAGCCGCCGGAGTGGACGACCTCGCCTCCGTGCTCACCGGCTCCGGGGCCGATGTCGACGAGCCAGTCGGCCGTACGGATCGTGTCTTCGTCGTGCTCGACCACGATGAGCGTGTTGCCGAGGTCGCGCAGCTTCACGAGCGTCTCGATCAGCCGGCGGTTGTCGCGCTGGTGCAGGCCGATCGACGGCTCGTCGAGCACGTAGAGCACGCCGGTCAGGCCCGAGCCGATCTGCGTCGCGAGCCGGATGCGCTGGGCCTCGCCACCCGAGAGCGTTCCTGCCGACCGTGCGAGGTCGAGGTAGGAGAGGCCGACCTCGACGAGAAAGGAGAGCCGCGCGCGAATCTCGCGAAGCACCTGCTCGGCGATCATTGCCTCGCGCGCGGTGAGGTCGACCGTGGTCATGAAGCGGAGGCATTCGTCGATCGACATGATCGTGAGATCGGCGATGCTTCGGCCGTGCACCTTGACGGCGAGGACCTCCGGCCGCAGGCGCGCGCCGTCGCATGCGGCGCACGGGATCTCGCGGAGGTATTCGCTCCACCTGGCACGAGCACTGTCGGTGTCGGCCTCGGTGTACTGCCGCTCGATGTACGGCATGACCCCTTCGAAGCCGGACGAATAGGTCAGGTGCCGGCCGAAGCGGTTGCGGTACTTGACCTTCACGCGGTAGTCGCGACCGTACAGGATCGCTTGGCGCACGTCTTCGCGCAGCTTGTTCCACGGGGTTTTGAGCGAGAAATCGAGTTCCTCCGC
>JBQDJW010000222.1:0-5387 GCA_052086425.1 Pseudoclavibacter sp.
CGCGAGCAGCGGATGCGCGGGGTCGTACTCGACGTCGTCGTTTCGCCCCAGCGTGGCAGCCAGGTCGAAGCGGAAGCCGTCGATGTGGAACTCGCGCACCCAGTGCGCGAGCGAGTCGAGCACGAGCTGCTGCACGATCGGGTGAGACGCGTCGACCGAATTGCCGCATCCGGTCACGTCGATCGGCGAGCCCTGGTCGTCGAGGTGGTAGTAGGCGGCGTTGTCGAGGCCGCGGAACGAGATCGTCTCGCCCTCGCGGCCCTCTTCCGCCGTGTGGTTGTAGACCACGTCGAGGTACACCTCGATGCCGGCCTCGTGCAGGTTGCGCACCATGCCCTTGAACTCGCGCACGATCGCCTCGTGCCCGGCGGCGCGCGCGGCGGGCGACGCGTAGGCGGCGTGCGGGGCGAAGAAGCCGACCGAGTTGTAGCCCCAGTAGTTCGAGAAACCCGCCCGGCGCAGGTGCTGCTCCGACGCGAATGCGTGCACAGGCAACAGCTCGACGGCGTTGACGCCCGTCTCGCGCAAGTAGCGAATGGTCTCCGGATGCGCGAAGCCGGCATACGTGCCCCGCAGTTCCGGCGGCAGGTGCGGGGCCAGTTTCGTGAACCCCGCGACGTGCGCCTCGTAGATGACGACCTCGTCGAGGCCGCGGGCCGGGTGGTCGACGTCGCCCCAGTCGAACGGCTCGTCGGCCACGACGACGCCGACCCAGGTCGGTGCGGCGGAGCGGCCGGCGTCGGTGGCCGAGCCGGTGCCCGCGTCATTGGCCGCGCCGCCGCGCGCATCCGCCGTCGACCCCGCGACGACGAGCTGCTCGACGCCGCGCGCGTACGGATCCAGGAGCAGCGCGCTCGGGTCGAACGCGTCGGTCGGCCGCCCGGGCCCGTCGGCGCGCAGCGCATACCGGCGCCCGGGGTGCAGGGCCTCGGTCGTCGCCTCCCACACGTTTCCGGCACCGGCGGCCATGGCGATCGTCTCGTCGACGCGACCGTCGGCGGCGAGGAGCACCAGCTCCATGGCCGTCGCGCTCGACGACCACACGCGCAGGCGAGGGCCGTCCGGCCCGCGCGTGACCCCGAGGTCGGGCGCGTACGCGGGGCGATCGCCGGCCGGCGGGATCGCGTGGCGTTGGTCGGTGCGGTCGACTGCGGCGGACGTGTCGGACGTCGAGAGGTGCGGTGGATGCAGCTGCATGAGTGTCGTTGTGGGTACCGTTGGCGTTCGGGCGCGGCGGCCGCGTACCGGCCCGCGGCACCGAGCTTGCCGCGCCGGGTTGACGGCCAATCCTAGGCTGCGCCCGGCCGACATCGCGGAAGGGAGCGGGCATGGCGGTATATCTCGATCACGCGGCGACGACGCCGATGCGGCCGGCCGTGCGCGAGGCGTACCTGGACGCCCTCGGGCTCGTCGGCAATCCGGCATCGGTGCACGCGCACGGCCAGACCGCGCGGCGCCTGCTCGAAGACGCCCGCGACGAGGTCGCCGCAGCCCTCGGGTGCGACCCGATCGAGGTCGTGTTCACGTCCGGCGGCACCGAATCGATCAATCTCGCGATCAAGGGGATGTTCTGGGCCGCTTCCGGGAAATCTTCCGCCGGCGGCGCTGCGGCAGACCGTGCGGCGCGCCCCCGAAGCATCCTGCTCACCGCCGCCGAGCACCACGCGACGCTCGACGCGGTCGAGTGGCTCGCGCGGCAGCAGGGCGCCGCGACCGAATGGCTCGAGGTCGACCGCGACGCCGTGCTGCGGCCCGAGACGGTCGCGGACGCGCTCGCGGGCCGCGACGAGGGCGACAGCGGCGACGGCGGCACGTCGCCCGCGCTGCTGACGACGCTGCTCGTGAACAACGAGGTCGGGTCGGTGCAGCCGATTCGCGCGATCGCCCGCGCATGCCGCACGGCGGGCGTTCCCGTGCACGTCGATGCGGTGGCGGGGTTCGGCCACGTGCCGGTCTCGCTGCGCGAGTGGGGTGCGGATGCGGTCAGCGTCTCGGCGCACAAGATCGGCGGGCCCGTCGGCATCGGGGCGCTCGCGGTCGGCCGCGGCGCGACGCTCGAGGCCCTCCATCACGGGGGCGGCCAGCAGCGGGCGCTCAGGTCTGGCACACAAGACGTCGCCGCGGCCGCGGCGTTCGCCGCCGCTGTCCGCGCGGCGATCACGGAGGGCGATGCCGAGCGGGCGAGGGTCGCGGCGCTGCGCGACCGGCTCGTCGACGGGGTGCTCGGAGTCGGGCTGGAGGCGGCGCTGCGCGGGCCAGCACTCGATGCGACCCTCGACGACGATGGTGTGGCGATGCCCGCGCGGATCGACGCGAACGCGCACCTGACCTTCGACGGCGTCTCGGGCGAGACGCTGCTGTTCGCGCTCGACGTCGCGGGTGTTTCGATCTCGACGGGGAGCGCGTGTCAGGCCGGCGTGACCGAGGTGTCGCACGTCGTGCGGGCGATGGGCTTCGACACCGACGTGGCGCGCGGCGCCGTGCGGTTCACGCTCGGCGCGACGACGACGGACGACGACATCGACCGCGTGCTCGCGGTGCTGCCCGCGGCGGTCGTGCGCGCGCGGGCCGCGTCATAGGGAGGCGCTTCCACGTCGGGCGTCGAAGCGCACGACGTCCCTCAGTGCTATCGGCCCGGACGCGTGCGACCGAACATCGGGTGGTGCGTGTCCGATCGGGGAGCGATCCGAGAGCGCGCTCCCGTTCCCGAGGGGCCGAAGGCTCGCGTTGCGGGCGACTCCGCCCTCTCGCCCACCCGGAGCCTTAGCATTGCGCCCATGAGCATGATGGGCGGGCCTCCCGCGGCCGGCGGGGCGCGCGGCGGCGGGCGCATGCGCGACGAGTCGGCGCAGCGGGCGGCGAATGCGGCCGCCCCGAGGATCGACGACCTGTGGCGTCGCATCGGCGCGATGTTCGTGCCGTACCGCCGGCTCATCGCGTTCGCGATCGGTCTCGTACTCGTCAGCGCCGGCCTCAGCGTGCTCCCGCCCCTGCTGACGCAGCGCGCGTTCGATGACGGGCTGTTCCCCGTCTCGGGTGGCGGGCCCGACATCCCGACGCTCACGCGCATCCTGATACTCATGGTCGCGCTCGCGATCGCGACCAACGCGATCGGCGTTGTGCAGAGCTATCTCACCGCCAGGGTCGGCAACTCGCTCATGGGCGACCTGCGCGTGCGCCTCTTCGAGCATCTGCAGCGCATGGACATCGGCTTCTTCACGCGCACGAAGACGGGTGTGATCCAGTCGCGGCTCCAGAACGACGTCGGCGGTGTCGCCTCGACGCTGCAGTCGATGATCACGAGCGTCGTCGGCAACACCGTGACGGTGATCGCCTCGATCGTCGCGATGCTGCTGCTGAGCTGGCAGCTCACGATCGTCGCCCTGATCCTGATGCCCGTCCTCGTGCTGGTGCAGCGGCGAGTGGGGCAGGTGCGAGCTCGGATCGCGACGGCAACGCAGGAGTCGCTGAGCGAGATGACGGCGATGACGCAGGAGTCGCTCGGTGTCTCGGGCATTCTGCTCGCGAAGTCGTTCGGTCGGCAGCAGGCCGAGAGCGAGCGGTTCCGCGGGGTGAACCGCACGCAGATCTCACTCCAAGTCCGCCAGGCCATGAGCGGGCAGGGCTTCTTCGCGCTGGTCTCGATCATCTTCGCCCTGGTGCCGGTCGGCATCTACGCGGTGGCCGCGTGGCTGCTCACCGGCGGCGTTGACCTGACGGCTGGCACGATCGTCGCGTTCTCGACCGTCCAGGCGCGCCTCTCGATGCCGCTTGTCGGTCTCATGCGCGTTGCGCTCGACGTCCAGACGTCGTCGGCGCTCTTCGCCCGCATCTTCGAGTACCTCGATCTCAGGCCCGCCATCACGGCGAGTCCGGATGCGCGTGGTGTCGACAGGGCCCGGCTCGGCGAGGTCGAGTTCGCCGATGTCTCGTTCAGTTACGGCGACGCGGCGCCGGATGCGCGGCCGACGCTCGACGGCGTGAGTTTCGTCGTCCGTCCGGGCCAGATGGCGGCCTTCGTCGGGCCATCCGGAGCCGGCAAATCGACGATCGCGATGCTCGTTCCGAGGTTCTACGAGGCGAGCGGGGGAGCGGTGCGCTTCGCCGGCGACGACGTGCGCGACCTCGATCCGCTCGGACTCGTCGAGCAGATCGGCATCGTGTCGCAGGACACGTACCTGTCCCACTCGACCATCGCGGAGAACCTCCGATACGCGAAGCCGGATGCGACGGATGCGGAACTCGAGGAGGCGTGCCGACTCGCGGCGATCCACGACACGATCGACTCGTTCCCTGGCGGCTACGCGACCGTCGTTGGCGAGCGCGGATACCGGCTCTCGGGCGGCGAGAAGCAGCGCATCGCCATCGCCAGGGTGATCCTGAAGAACCCGCCGGTGCTGGTGCTCGACGAGGCCACGAGTGCGCTCGACTCGATCGCGGAGCGCCACGTGCAGCAGGCGCTCGACGCGGCGGCGCACGGCCGGACCGTCATCGCGATCGCCCACCGTCTTGCCACGGTGCGCGATGCAGACGTGATCCACGTCGTCGACGCGGGGCGCATCGTCGAGCGTGGAACCCATGAGGAGCTCGTGGAGCTCGGCGGGGTCTACACCAGGCTGCAGAACGACCAACGTACTGACGCGCGCTGACCCTCGGGAGCCGGCGGCCGACGTGCAGGGGATATCCCCATTCCGTTCGCGACGCCAGAGCGGCAGACTCGGAGCATGTCTGCCGCATCGCACAACGCGCTCACCCGTCCTCGCTCCGGCCGAGTCCTCGCCGGCGTCTGCCTCGGCGTCGCCCGGCGATTCGGGTGGGACGTCACCGTCGTCCGCATCGTCTCCGTCGTCGGCGTGATCTTCTTCGGCCTGCCCGTCTGGATCTACCTGCTGCTCTGGCTCCTCATGCCGAACGAGTGAGGGTGGCTGCGGTCGCGTTCACGGTCGTTGGCATCAACGACGGCGGGATGAGCGCGATCGCGACTCCCGGCGCATCCGCACGACACGCCCGGGATGCGGTGCAGTTTGCGGGGTCCGCTGAATCTGCGTAATGTTTCTCCTCGTTGCCCCAAAGGCAGGAAGACGCCGAGAGCGTCACCGCCTCAAGAAGGCAACCGAGCGGTCATCGTACCGCGCTCACTCCAAGCCGACGTTTTGTCGCCAGGCAGTGAGCATCACGAAGGGTCTCGCCCAGTCGAAGAGCCCTGCAGTGTCAACGCAACCGGACCACGTGTCTGACTGACGAAGACACGCCGCGCAGGAGCTTGACGACACACAGAGGGCGAAGTACTCTAACGAGGTTGCTCGTACCAGAGATCTAACGATCGAGGTGCGGTGCGTCCGATCCTTGAGAACTCAACAGCGTGCACATTGTCAAATGCCAAATTT
>JBQDJW010000223.1:0-5380 GCA_052086425.1 Pseudoclavibacter sp.
AGTACGTACGGGCTCTGGATTCGCCTCACCGCACGACGCGTGCTTCGCGAGTTCGCTGCGCTTCCGGGGGCCATGTCGAGTCGGCCGTGACGAGGTGGCGACGGCGCACCCGTTGCTGCTGGCCTGTCGCGACACCTGCGCACCTCGCATCTGCGGGGTCTGGCGTGAGGTGGCCTGTCCCGCGAGCGACCACCGTCCGGCGAGTTGAGTTCGTGCTAGCGTGCGAGAATGAGTGTCATTCTCAACAGTTGGGATAGCGGTGAACGTGACTCGACGGGGCGGTGAGCCCGCGATGGGCGCCGGGGGAGATCAGTCGGGGTTCTTCGCTCCGGTCCGGGGGAGCCTGGCGTCGATCATCGGACTCAGCGTGCTCGGCGCCGTGAGTGGCGTGGTGCCGTTCATCGCCATCGCGGAGCTGGCGAGGACCCTGCTCCCCTCGCTGTCCGGCGACGAGATCGACGCCGGACGCGTGTGGCTGATCGTCGTCGTGGCCGTCGTCGCGCTGTTCGTGAGTTTCGGCGCGGCCTTCGCCTCCGGAGCCGTCAGCCACTTCGCGGACGCGGAGCTTCAACTGTCGCTGCGGCGGAAGATCATCCGGCACTTGCGGCGCTTGCCCCTCGGATGGTTCGACGCACGATCATCCGGAACAGTCCGCAAGCTCGTCGAGAGCGACGTGAATGCGCTGCACCAGTTGGTCGCGCACGCGATCCACGACGTGATCACGGCGGTGGCGGTGCCGGTTGTGAGCGTGGCGTATCTGTTCACGGTGCAGTGGCAGCTGGCGCTGGCGGCGCTGGCACCGCTCGCGATCACGGTCGTGCTGTACGTGGTGATGATGCGAGGCAGTTCCGAGAAGTACGTCCAGTACGACGAGGCGACCTCTCGCCTGGCCGGGGCGACCGTCGAATTCGTGCACGGCATTGCGGTGGTCAAGCGGTTCGGGCAGGCAGGGCGCAGCCACCGCCGCTATCGAGACGAGACGACGCAGTATGTACGGTTCGTCGATCAGTGGACCCGCGAGACGATGTGGCTGTTCACGATCATCGAGATCATCACCTCTCCGGTCGTCGTGCTGATCTGGCTGCTCACCGCGGGCCTGTGGCTCGTGAATACCGGAGGCGCCGTTCCGATCGACGTGCTTCCGGCGATCCTGCTCGGGCTCGGCCTGACCGCGCCCCTCATGAAGATGGGATCGTCCGGCCAGTTTCTGCGCGATGCGGCGAAGGCGCAGGAGTCGCTCGCCGGGTTCCTCGCCCTGCCACCTGTGCCGCAGCCCGACATCCCGCGCGCTCCGGCCGGGCATCGCCTCGACTTCGACGACGTGTCGTTCTCCTACGACGGCGAGCACCGAGTGCTCCACGACATCGCCGCGGCCTGCCGGCCCGGTACCGTGACGGCGCTGGTCGGGGCGTCGGGGTCGGGCAAGTCGACGCTGGCCAAGCTCGTTCCCCGGTTCTACGACGCAACGGGCGGGACAGTCTCTGTCGGGCAGGCGGATGTCCGCGACATCGCCGGCGCCGAACTGTATCGAAGCGTCGGATTCGTCCTCCAGGATGTGCAGCTGCTGCGCGCGAGCCTGCGCGACAACATTCGTCTCGCCCGCCCCGACGCCACCGACGAACAGGTCGAGGAGGCTGCACGGGCGGCGCAGATCCACAACCGGATCCTGCACTTCGAGGGCGGGTACGACGCAGTGGTCGGCGACGACGCGAACCTGTCAGGGGGAGAGGCCCAGCGGCTGACGATCGCCAGGGCGCTGCTCGCCGACGCCCCGATCCTCGTGCTCGACGAGGCGACCGCGTTCGCAGACCCGGACTCGGAGGCCGCGATCCAGCAAGCGCTCAACACCCTCGCTGCCGGGCGGACCGTGCTCGTCATCGCCCACCGACTCCACACCATCACCGGCGCCGATCAGATCCTCGTGCTCGACGAAGGGCGCCTGGCCGAATCCGGCACGCACGCCGAACTCGTCGCCGCCCACGGGAGATACGCCCGGATGTGGGCCGATTACCAGGACAACCACGCCCGCTCGCTCCCGGAAGGCGTTCAGCGATGATCCGTCGGCTCCTGCAGTACTCGTCACCGAGAGCGCGCCGCCTGCTCATCGTCGATCTGATCATCATGACCGTGTCGGCGATCCTGCAGGGAATCGCGTTCGTCCTGCTCGTCCCGCTGTTGCGCGCGCTGTTCTCGGGCGACACCGACACCGCGGGTGCGTGGTTGATCGCGATGGCCGCGGTCGGACTCGGCTACGTCGTGTCCATGTGGTTCGCCAGCCAGATCGGTATGAAGACCAGCACCGCGCTGCTCGACTCCCTGATCACCCGGCTCGGCGACCGGCTCGTCGACCTCCCGGTCGCCTGGTTCAGCACCGACAGGTCTGGGCTCATCGCCGGGATCGCGACGCAGGGGGCGATGTTCGTCTCGAACGTGCCGTACGCGATCTTGCGGCAGATCCTCTCGGGGTTCATCACCCCCGGCACCGCGCTGATCGGCATGTACTTCTTCGACTGGCGGCTCGCTCTGGCGATGACGGTGATGGTGCCAGTGCTCATCATCGGATATCGATGGCTGCAGGGGCGGATCGGTCGCAGCGACGCCGTCCACGCCGACGCCGTGGCAGACGCGTCCAGCCGTGTGATCGAGTTCGCACGCGCCCAGCCCGCCCTGCGAACCGCCGGCGACGGGTCGATCGCCGACCGGCTCGTGGAAGACGCCCTTGGGCGGCAGAACCGCGCATACCGCGGCATGCTCGTCACGGGCGGCGCCGGCATCGCGACCTTCTCCGGCCTCGTGCAGCTGTCGTTGACCGTGCTGCTCGTGGTCGGGGCGACCCTCGCGATCGGCGGGTCGGTGGATATCCCGACACTCATCGCGCTCCTGGTGCTCGGCGCGCGGTTCAACGAGCCGATCGTGACGGCAGGGGACCTCGGCGGCGGCGTCGCCGTCGCTCGCACCACCCTCGACCAGCTCGACCGTCTCGCCGCCGTCGAGGACCTTCCCGAGCCGGCGAGACCGCAGCAGCCGCGGGACTGGGGCATCGACTTCGACGACGTCACGTTCGGATACGGGAACGCGCCGGTGCTGAAGGGACTGTCGTTCGCCGCCCCGGCCGGGAAGATGACCGCGATCGTCGGCCCGTCCGGATCAGGCAAGACGACGATCACCAAGCTCGTCGCCCGCTATTACGACCCCGAATCCGGAACGGTCTCGATCGGCGGTGTGCCCCTGCCCGACCTCGGAACCGGCGCCGTCGAAAACGCGGTCGCGCCCGTGTTCCAGGACGTGTACCTCTTCGACGACACGATTCTGAACAACGTGTGGATCGGCAACCCGGACCTCGATCGGGATGCGGTGATCGCGGCCGCCGCCCGCGCCCGGGTCGACGAGATCGCAGCACGGCTTCCCGGCGGGTGGGATGCGCGAGTCGGCGAGGGCGGATCGAACCTCTCTGGAGGAGAGCGGCAGCGCGTCTCCATCGCCCGCGCCCTGCTCAAGGACGCCCCGATCGTGTTGCTGGACGAGGCGACCTCGGCGCTCGACATCGGCAACGAGATCGCCATCGGCGAAGCCATCGACCGGATCCGCACCGACCGCACCCTCGTCGTCGTCGCGCACCGGCTCCAGACCATCATGACCGCCGACCGAATCGTCATGCTCGACGGCGACGGCGGCATCGAGGAGACCGGCACGCATGCCGAGCTGCTCGCGGCCGGAGGATCATACGCCCGCTATTGGCGCGATCGCGTCGACGCGACCGGCTGGCAGCTCGCCGGCACCGACTGACGGACCTGATCCGCACGCTCACGAAAGAAGTCAGCTCAATGCCAGATTCGACCTCGAAACTGTCCGACTCTCCGTCACCCGACGCCATGACCGCGACGGCGCGCCCGCCGCTCTCGCTGCGCTTCACCGCCCGCGATCTGGTGAGCGTCGGCATCTTCGCGGTGATCTACTTCGTCGTCATCTTCGCCGTCTCGATGGTGGGGATCATCAGTCCGCTCGTCATGCTGCTGACGCTGCCGCTGAGCCCGATCGTCGCAGGCATTCCGTTCATGCTGTTCCTGACGAGGATTCGTCATGCCGGCATGCTGACCCTGTTCGGGATCGTCCTCGCGCTGCTCGACCTGATGATCGGTCACCCGTGGCAGGCCGCGCTGGTGCTGATCGTCGTCTCCATGCTCGGCGACCTGATCCTGTGGGCCGGCCGGTATCGATCGACCTGGGCCGCGATCTGGACGTACACCGTCTTCTCGTGCTGGTTCATCGGGCCGTGGATCCCGTTCTTCGCCAACCGCGATGAGTACATCCGCTCGCAGACGGTCGGTGGCATGGGTGGGGACTACGCGCAGGCATTCGACCAGATCGTTTCGGGCCCGGCCGTGCTTGCGATGGTCGGCGCCACCATCGTGTGCGGCTTCCTCGGCGCGCTCCTCGGTACCAGGCTCCTGCGAAAGCACTTCCGCCGGGCCGGCCTGGCATGAGTTCCGACGGCCTCGACCGGATCGGTCCGGGAGCCGCGACACCTCGGTCGGGCCTGGATCCGCGAACCGGGATGCTCTTGGTGGTGCTGTGCAGCGCCGCGGTGATGGGGCCTGGCGGGCTGCGGTTCGTGCCCGCCGTGCTGGTCCTCGGCGTCGCCCTCGCCGCGTGGGAAGGGTCCTGGGGGAGAGTGCTCGGACTCGCCGCCGCCGCGGCCGCCCTGTGGGCGCTCGGGTGGGTGCTCCCGCTGTTGTGGCCCAACGCGATGACCGTGACAACGGCGATCGCCTGCGCGTACCTGATCCGCTTCGCGGCGGCAATCGGTGTCGGGATGCACGTGATCGCCACGACCTCCCCGACCCGGCTCGCCGCAGCCCTCCGAGCGTGGCGAGTTCCTCGACCGGTCTCGGTGGTGCTCGGCGTCATGCTGCGCTTTTTCCCCGTCGTCGTCGCAGAGTCCGCCGCCGTGCTGGACGCCATGCGCCTGCGCGGCCTCGTCGGCACCCGCGGGCTGGTGCGGCATCCGATCCTGAGCATCGAACGCTTCGCGGTTCCGATGATCGCCGCGAGCCTGCGCGCGAGCGAAGACCTGTCGTCGGCCGCGATCCTGCGCGGCCTCGGCTCCCATCGCGTCCCGACGGCCATGAATCCTCCGCGCTTCGGAGCGGCCGATCTCGTCACCGTCGCGGTCGTCGTCGCCCTCGCGGCAGCGTCGGTCGCCCTGCCGGAGCTGCTCGCATGATCCGGATCGATCGCGTCACCTGGACGTACCCGCACGCCGACGACTCGAGCATCGCCGACCTCGACCTGCGCATCGAACCGGGGGAGTTCGTCGTCCTGTGCGGCGCATCCGGTTCCGGCAAATCGACTGCGCTGCGGCTGATGAACGGCCTCGTCC
>JBQDJW010000224.1:0-5371 GCA_052086425.1 Pseudoclavibacter sp.
AACGAGCGACTCCGACGACACGCCCGACACCGTTCTCGTCACGGGCATCACGGGCTTCATCGGCGGCTACGTCGCCGCCGAGCTGCTCAATCGCGGCTACGCGGTGCGCGGCAGCCTTCGCTCGCGCGGCAGGGCGAACGAGGTGCGCGCCGCCCTCGAGCACGCCGGCGTCTCGGCCGAGACGATCGCGAGTCGCGTGTCGTTCGTCGAGCTCGATCTGCTGCGCGATGAGGGCTGGGACGACGCCGTGTCCGGCTGCCGCTTCGTCGCGCACGTCGCGTCGCCGTTCATCACGGGGCGACCAAAGCATCCGGACGACCTGATCCGCCCCGCCGTCGAGGGCACGCGCCGCGCCGTCACGGCCGCGCTCCGCTCGGGCGTCGAGCGCATCGTCGTGACCTCGTCGGTAGCCGCCGTGCAGCAAGGGCGCGGCGCCGAGTCGCGCACGCTCTCGGCCGGCGACTGGACCGACCCCGACGGCCCGAACGTCACGGCGTACGCGAAGTCGAAGGTGTTCGCCGAGCGCGAGGCCTGGGCCATCGCGGGGGCCGAGGGCAGCACAGATCGCGTCGCCGTCATTAACCCCGGCACGGTGCTCGGCCCGCTGCTCAGCGACGACCCGGGCACCTCGGTCGGCGTGCTTCTGCGCCTCATCGATGGTGAGCTACCGGCCCTTCCCGACCTGCGCCTCCCCTGGGTCGACGTGCGCGACATCGCCGAGGCCCACGCGGCGGCGTTCACCGACCCGGCGGCGGCCGGCGCCCGCACCATCGTGACGAGCGACTCGATCTCGCTCATCGACATCGCCGCGATGATCCGCGAGCGCACGCCCGAGCTCGCCGGCCGGGTGCCGACTCGCGCGCTGCCGAACGGGCTCGCAAAAACGGTTGGGATGTTCGTGCCCGACCTTCGCGCCAACCGCACGTTCATCGGGGCGCAGCGGAGTTTCGATCACGCGCCGGCCGAGGCATTGCTCGGCCACGCCAGGCGCCCGATCCCCGAGGCGGTCGAGGCGACGGTGCGCAGCCTCGCCGTGCGGGGGCTGGTCGACGCGGGGTAGCCGGGCCGCCCCCGGCTCGCGACGCGCCCCGCCTACCGCTTTCTCGCGGCGGCGACGTCCCGCCCCTCGAGCCCCCGCTCGACCCAGAACTCGAGCACATCGTCATCGACGATCGCGCCGGCGTCGACTGACAGCCAGGACGGCCCCATCGACGTGTTGCCCATGAACGACTCCCCGGCGCCCGGTCTGGCGACGAGCTCGTCGTACCGCTCGGGATCGAGGTGCACGAGCAGGTCGCCATCGCGCCCGGCCGCAACCGCCATGCCGTTGTCGATCATGAACGCGACGCTGCCGAACATGCGCTTCTCGCGCACCTCGAAAGTTCTGCGCGCCTCGAGCATCCGGTCACTCGTGAGGACCTCGCGCACGCGGTCAGCCAGGGTCTCGCGCGCCTCGTGCACCGAGGCCGAGCCCGCCGACGTACTCATTCGTGCGCCGCCGCTAGCGCCCGCCCGCGGCGCGGTAGGCGGCCTCGTCGTAGTGCAGGCGCAGCGTGTCGATGCGGCCATCGACAAGGGTGAAGAACTCGGCGAACGTCACGACGCCGCTCTGCATCTTGGCCTCGTAGAGCACGGCCGATCCCGTCTCGTCATGCACCTCGCGCACGATCTCGATCTGCTCGACCGTGCCGACGAACCCGGCGGCGCCTTCAATGAACCCGTCGGTCGCCTCGGCGTGATGTCCGGCACGTGAGCCGGTGAAGTCGAGGTGCTCGCTGAACAATGGGCGCATCGCCGCGCCGTTGCCGTAGGCCTCTGGGCCAGCGGCGAGAATGCGGTAGTACTCCTGCAGCGCGGGGGGCGCGGCGCTCGAAAGGGTGGCGGACATCGTTGGACTCCCGTCAATAGCGTCGTACTATCGAATCTCTAGCAGTGGCTACATATTGTCAAGTGGATGTGCGTGAGAAGTTACAGACAGCAGTGCGGCATCGCCGGCGCGCTCGATATCGTCGGCGATCGATGGGCGCTGCTCATCGTGCGCGAACTCCTGAGCGGACCTCACGCGAGGTTCACCGAACTGCAGGGCGGCCTTCCCGGCATCGCCCCCAACCTGCTCACGAAGCGTCTGCGAGAGCTCGAGGCGCACGGCGTCGTGCAGCGCGACGTCGCGCAAGGCCCCGGCCGCGTGACGACGTATCGCCTCACTAAGCGCGGCCGCGAGCTCGACGGCCTCGTACGCGAGCTGCTGCGATGGGGCACAGACAAGGCGCCGCCGGTCCCGCCCGGATCGTCGTTCCAGATGCACTGGCTCACCTTGCCCGCGCGTGACCGGATGCGCGACAACCGACCCGATGCCCCTCGCGTGACCGTACGGTTCGGCAGTCTGGTCGACGGGTTCGAAGTCGTGGCCGACGGCGAGATCCGGGTCGGCCCTTGCGACGCCGACTCGACTCCAGATGCGACCGTTACGGGCCCCGGACAGCCGGTCACCGCCCTCATCCAGGGCGACCTCTCGGCCGATGATGCCGCGGCCGCTGGTGTCAGCGTGACGGGTGATACCGATGCGCTTCTCCGGATCCTGCCCACCTGTGCAGCAAATGATCATTTCTCACGCTGAACAGCCTTCACTTTTAGCACCACGCGCATCCGGGCCGCAAGCAAAAGGATGACCTTGCCAGAATTCTGGGCACATTGGTAACGAAGCGATAACGGTAAGCTTGAAGTTGTCGAGGAAAACTCTGCATCCCAGCAATCCTGTTCACAGCAAACCTCAAGTTTGAGGTTGCTGGGCCTCGACGCCTGAGGCCGAAGGAAGTCAGCACCGAACTCGCGTCCGCGGTGTCCTTCGTGAGCGCTGTGCTGCATCGAAATGGGGGAATGACATGCGCTTGAAATTCGGTGGCCCACCCGGTGAGGACGGCTCAGTCCTCACCGAAGAACGACGGCCCTGGTATCGCTCGCGGATCCTCGCGGGAACGACCGTCGGCGTCGTCGGAAGCCTGTTCCTGGCCGCCGGCGCCTCTGCCGCAGGACTCGACACCTACCCGACAGACCCCGCAGAGGCCGAAGCGAGCGTGGTGGATATGGCGCTCGCCGACACCGACCTCTTCGGCGTCGCGCAGTCCCACGCCGGATCCGTGCAGGATCCCGGCCCGAACCAAGAGGCCTTCAGCGGCTCGCTCGCGGGAACCGAGATCGTTGATTTCGGCGCCGGGTACGAGATTCCGCTCGACCAGCTCATCGCGTTCGGCGAGGCGGGCGCACTGCTGAGCGAATCGACCGCGACCGACGCGCAGAACGCCGAGGCGATCTCGGGCATCGCGGGCGCCGACGGCGGCCTCACACTCGACGGCACCGATGGCGACTTCGGCACCGCGTCGCTCGACATGCTGTCGCTGTTCGACGCCGCAGGGGTCGACAGCATCACCGACCAGATGATCGACGAGGCCGAGTTGAACTTCGGCCTCGGCGGCGCGTGGGTGCAGTCGATCGACGGCATATTCCAGGACCCGGACCTCGTCGGCGAACTCGGCCAGTACCGCGCAGGTGCGCTGAGCTTCGACCTCCACTCGCCGGCCATCGAGGCCGCGAGCACGGGCGTGAGCGACGGCGCTGGCCAGATGGAGGCCGCGGTGATCGATGAGATCAACAGCCTCCTCGACGTCGCCTCGCTCGTCTCGCTCGTGCCAGGAGCCTCGCTCGACCTCGAGATCACGAGCGACATTCAGCAGGACGTGCTCGACGCCGTCCTCCTGGCGCCGATCTCGACCGACGACGGACTCGCGACGATCGACCTCGGCACCGGAAGCCTCACCGTCGACGTCGGCCGCATCGGCGGCAACGACGACGGCGTGATCGACCGCCCCGTCGGGATCAACAACCAAGATCCGAACACGGAGCTGATCGACAGCGACACGTACCCGTTCATCGCGAGCAGCATTCACGACGTGATCGAGCGCGTCGTGCAGGTCGCCGTCGATGCCGCGGTCGAGTCGCTGCAGTCGGTCGAGATCGACTTCGACGGGTCCCTCCCGATCGTCGGCGACGCCGCGTTCACCATCGACCTCACCGGCGACATCGTCGAGCCGTGCACGGGCACCGCGTGCGCCGCGTTCTCTCCGATCATCTCCGCCGCACAGACGGCGATGGGCCCGATCTACGACGCCCTGTCCGACCCGTCCGGGCTGCTCTACGACGCGTTCACAACGATCAAGACCGACATGATCACGGTCCCGATCCGCGCGGCGATCGACCCGTTCCTCGAGCTGATCGCAGGGAACCTGCTCTCGGTTCAGCTCAACCACCAGGAGACCGAGATGTGCACGCTGCCGGACGGCAGTGACACGGTCTCCGGGCTCGAGGTCTCGGCGCTGAGCATCGGCGTCGCGGGCGGCACCGCCCGCCTCGGCATCGGCAACGCCGGCGTTCGCGTCGACGCGTGCGGCCTCGCCGCGCTGACGCCCGAGCTCGAGGCCGCATCGCCGGCTCCTGCCGGCTCGTGCGTCGACATCACCTCGTCCGGTTGGAACCCCGAGACCGATGTCACGCTCCAGCTGACCGACGCCACGGGCGCCCCGGTCGGCGAGCCGGTGACGGTCACGACCGACGCCGACGGCAACGTTCCCGCCGACACCTGCGTGACGATTCCTGAGGGTACCAATCCCGGCGACTTCACGATCGTCGGCACCGATCCCGACGGCACGACGGCCGAGGCTCCCCTCGCCGTGTACTCGCCAGAGCTCGCGGCGAGCACCCCGGTCGCGCCCGGCGAGTGCTCCGACATCACGAGCGGCGGCTGGATGCCCGACAGCGAGGTGACGCTGCAGCTGACGGACGCTGCGGGTACGCCGGTCGGCGAGCCGGTGACGGCCACGGCCGACGCGGACGGCAACGTTCCCGCCGACACGTGCGTGACGATTCCAGACGGAACCACGCCGGGCGACTACGAGATCGTGGGCACGGATGCGAATGGTGCGGAGGTGACCTCGCCCATCGAGGTCGTCGACGCCGACGCCGACGCCCCCGTGATCGAGGCCTCGTCGCCGGTGCCCGCCGGTGGAGAGTCGGAGGTCTCGTCGTCCGGCTGGACGCCGAACACCGACGTGATGCTGCAGCTGACGGACGCCGACGGCGCCCCGCTCGGCGAGCCGGTGACGGCGACGACCGACGCGGACGGCAACCTGCCGGCCGGCACGATCGTGCCGATCCCGGCGGACATCGAGCCCGGTGAGTACGCCATCGTCGGCACCGATCCGGACGGCACGACAGCGCAGGATGCGATCGACGTGTACGCCCCGACCCTCGATGCCACCTCGCCGGTTTCGGCGGGCGACGACACCGAGATCACGAGCGGCGGCTGGGCACCGGAGAG
>JBQDJW010000225.1:0-5370 GCA_052086425.1 Pseudoclavibacter sp.
GCGTCGCCGACGACGCAGTCGACGTCGACGATCGTGTTGCACGCGCGGCACACGAGGTGATGGTGGTTGTCGCCGACGCGTGTTTCGTAGCGCGCGACCGAGCCAGACGGCTGGATGCTCCGGAGGAGGCCGGCTGCCGTGAGCGTGTGCAGCGAGTCGTAGACCGCCTGGTGCGACACCTCGGGCAGGTGCTCGCGCACTGCGGCGATGATCGCGTCGGTCGCAGCATGCGGATGCTCGCCGACGGCCGTGAGGACCGCGAGGCGGGGCTTCGTGACCCGCAGCGACGAATCGCGGAGCGCCTGCTCACCGAGTGGTACGCGAGGCTCCGAAATCATGCCCCCAGTGTGTCATCCTTTTCTTGAAAGAATCAAAAGAAAGGTTGGCTCGGGGGTGTCGCCGTGCCGGTGCCGGTGCGCGACGCGCTACGCGGTCGCGTCGGCGGTCTCGGGCTCCCACGATGCGGCCGGGGTCATGGCACCGGATGCTGCGGTCAGTTCGAGCGAACGGATACGGCTCTCGACGGTGTCGGCCTGGAAGCCAACCATGATCTCGTCGGCTCCCGTCTTCGCCGCGAAGTCGTCGAGCCACGCGCCGACCTGTTCGCTCGTGCCGACGGCGGTGTAGCGCATCATGTCCGCGATCTGGCGCCCCTGGGGCGATTGGATGATGGTGTCGAGGTCCGCATCCGAGAATCGGTCGGCGCCGTTGATGAAGCGCTTGGCGCGCTGCCGCAGCACCCGTGCGTGCGTGACCTTGGCCTCGTTCTCGTCGTCGGCCGCGATGACGTTGGCGCCGACGATGACGCGGGGCTCGTCGAGCACGGCGGAGGGGGTGAAGCGCTCGCGGTACGTCTCGACGGCCTGGAACAGAGCCTGGGGTGCGAAGTGCGAGGCGAACGCGTACGGCAGGCCGAGCGCGGCGGCGAGCTGCGCGCCGAAGAGGGAGGAGCCGAGCACGTACAGCTCGACGTCGGTGTTCGCGCCCGGGTGCGCCGCGACGCCCTCGATGGCGCTCTCGCCGCGCAGGTAGGCCTGCAGCTCGACGACGTCCTGCGGGAACGAGTCGGCGCTCGACGCGTCGCGGCGCATGGCGTGGAGCGTGCGCTGGTCGCTGCCGGGGGCGCGACCGAGGCCGAGGTCGATGCGGCCCGGGTGCAGCGTCGCGAGCGTGCCGAACTGCTCGGCGATCGTGAGGGGCGAGTGGTTCGGCAGCATGATGCCGCCGGCGCCGAGGCGGATGCGCTCGGTGCGGCTCGCGATGTGCTCGATGAGCACCGAGGTCGCGCTCGAGGCGATCTCGCGCATGTTGTGGTGCTCTGCGTACCAGACGCGCTCGTATCGATGCTGTTCCGCCGCCTGCGCGAGGCGGACCGAGGCGGCGAACGCGTCGGCGGTGGACTGCCCGGGGGCGACGAATGCGAGGTCAAGCACAGAAATCGGAGTGGTCACCCTGAGGTTAACCGGGCGGGCCGACGAAAGATTCCTGGGGCATCCGGTGCGTTTCTGGCACGCTGGAAGGGCGTGCCGCCGAAGTGCACCGCCCCGCCGACGATGATGGAGCCTCCCGTGACGCACGAAGCCAGCCCAGCGACCCCGCGCCTCGAGCCAGAGGTCGTGCGCCTCGGCGAACAGCCGACCGTGATCGTGCGCTACCACTGCGAATCGATGCTCGGGCTCGAGACCTACTTCGACGAGGGATTTCAGAAGATCGGCGCCGCCCTCGGGCATGCCGAGATCGAGCCGACCGGTGCGGCGTTCTCGCACTACGACCGGATGCCGACCGAACCGTTCACGCTCGAGATCGGCTTCCCGATCGCCCCCGAGTATGCGGGCGTCGAGTTCGTGCACGATGCCGACGTCGTGACATCGAAGCTGTCGGGCGGCCTTGTCGCGACCGTGAGCCACGTCGGCTCGTTCGACGGCCTCGGACTCGCGTGGGAGGGCCTCACGCAGTGGGCGGCGGCGAACGGACACCGGCCGGTCGGTCACTTCTGGGAGGTCTACGTGACCGAGCCGTCGCCTGACATGGACCCGGCGACGCTGCGCACCGACCTGTTCTTGCCCGTCGCGGAGTAGGGGGCGGTCGCGCTCGTCGTGCGGCTGCCGAACGACTTCAGCAACTGACACCGCACCCTGGTGCGATACCCGCACGGAGGGGGATCATGGCAGGCATGGCACGCATCGCACTTCTCCACCCCGGCGCCATGGGCGCAGCCGTCGGGCACGCCCTGCGAGACGTCGGACACGACGTGGGGTGGCTGCCAGAGGGGCGCGGCGCCGCCACGGTCGATCGCGCGGATGCAGCCGGCCTCGCACCCTGGACCGACGTCGCCGGCGTCGACGTCGTGATCTCACTGGTGCCGCCCGCCGCCGCCGTTGAGACCGCGACGCGAGTCGCCGGATTCACGGGCGTCTACGTCGACGCCAACGCGATCAGCCCCGACCGCAGCGCCGAGGTCGCGGCCATCGTCCGCGACGGCGGCGCGACCTTCGTCGACGGCGGGGTGGTCGGGTCTCCTCCAACCGAAGCCGGGACGACGCGGCTGTACTTGTCCGGTGCCGAGGCGAGTCGAATCGCCGCCCTCTTCGACGGTTCCCGCGTCGAGGCCGTGACGGTCGAGGCCGGCGAATTCGGCGCATCCGCCGTCAAGATGACGTACGCCTCGTGGAGCAAGATCAGCGCCGCGCTCGTGCTCGCCGCCGATCGCACGGCTGAGGCATACGGCGTCGCCGACGTGCTGCACGCCGAATGGGCCAGATCGCAGCCCGACCTCGAGCGACGGCTCGAGCGCGCGCGGTCGAGCGCGCTCGCGAAGGGGTGGCGCTGGGACGACGAGATGCGGCAGATCGCCGAGACGTTCGGTGCGGCGGGCGAGCCGCAGGGGCTCGGCGAGGCCGCGGCCGAGATCTACGGGCGGTACGACCGGCCCGAGTGAGGCCGCGGTCGCGGCACGGGAGGGTTCGGCCCGACAGGTCGCGGGGTCGCGGTTGCTGACAACCCCGACACGTGGCTCGACGAGATTGAGCTGCATCCCATGCCCGTGCCGCTCGACTGCGGGCGGCCGGTGTTCTCTCGCCTGGGTTAGCGCTCCGACATCGTCTCGGCCGCCGATACGGCATCCGCTTCTGGCGCATCCGGGACACTCGTCGACACGTCCAGCGGCGGTCCGCCCGTCACCGACGAATCGAGGTCGCGAGGCCGCAGCACCGGACGCCTCGGCTGCTGGTTGAGCACCAGCTGCGTCACGTCGGCGCGCGCGTAGTGCCCCGCGGGATCGACCGTGTTCTTCGCCAGATCGATCGCCGCGAGGTCGATGTCCGCGTAGACGATGCCCTCGACCGTCGGGTCGAGCGGCTCGGTGAGCAGCGATGAGTCGGGCCCGTACACGCGCGCGAATCCGCCGCCGCCCGTGTACACGGGGGTCGGCCCGCCGTCGGCCGTCGGGAAGGCGAGGGCGCCCTCATCGCTCATGATCTGCGTCGCCATCGCGACGAATGTCCCGCCCTCGAGCGCATACGTCAAGGTCGTCGCGAGCAGCGCATCCGGGCTCAGCGCGGGGACATTCCCGAGGATGCCGAGGCACGGCCACCCGGCCACGTGGATCTGCTCGTTCTGCGAGTACATCGCGTACTTCGTGAGCGGCTGCAGGTGCTCGAAGCAGTTGAGCGCGCCGAGTCGGCCGACGGGGCTATCCACGACCGTGAGGTCGCTGCCGTCGCCCTCGCCGAAGAGCGTGCGCTCGGCGTGGGTCGGCTTGAGCTTGCGCCGGTGCTGCAGCACGTCGCCGTCCGGGCCGATGAGCTGCTGACTCATGTAGAGCGATCCGGCGTCCTTCTCGCTGAAGCCGACGACGACCGTGACACCGGCTCGGCGCGCGGCATCGCGGATGCGCCGCATCTGCGGACCATCGGCGGTGGGCGAATTCGCGTGGTAGCGAGCCACGAACGGCATCTGCTCGAAGATCGGGTACGACCACAGGAACACCGGATACCCCGGAATCCAGGTCTCGGGGAATGCCACCAGTTGCGCACCTCCTGCGCCGGCCTCCTCGATGAGGCGGACCGTCTTGTCGGTGGTCGCCTCCATGTCGAGCCACACGGGCTCGGCCTGGACTGCGGCGATACGGATGGTGGTGGTCATGAGCGCGGTCCCGTCCTCGTTGAATCTCGGTTGCGACCAACGCTATGAAGCGAAGGCGGGATGCTCACGGGCGTTTTCTGCACGACTCGCCGCGTTTTCTGCTCGGCTTGCTAGCTTCGAAAGCAGGCTCACGCGCGCGGTGGCGTGGCTCCACGCCGACCGCGCCTCGGGAAGGAGCGGAGACATGCCGGTTGCGACTGCCGCGAGCATCGACGAGTGGCGCGACCTGTCAAGTGCGCACTTCGTCGACCTCGAGTGCCGTTCGCCGGAGCCCTCGTTCAGGGCGAGCATCGACACGCGGCCGCTCGGGCGGCTCGCCTCGGTGTCGCGCGTGCGCTCGCGGGCCATTCTCGTCGACCGGACGCCGAGCCAGGCGCGCACCGACGCGCGCGATGATGTGCTCGTGACGCTGCAACTCGCGTCGGCCGGCGCCGTGTCGCAGTTCGATCGGGTCGCGGTCCTCTCGCCCGGGGCCGCGGCCGTTTATGACACGCGATTCCCCTACCGCCTGTCGATGCCGAGCGACGGGCAGGATCTCGCGGTGGTGCGGCTCCCGCGCCACGCGCTCGACCTCGGCGACGCGTCGATTCGACTCGCGTGCGCCCGCGCCTTGGCGCCGTCGGCGCCCGGCATGGCCGCCTTCGGCGGCTATGTCACGGGCCTGATCGCCGATAACGGGAGCATCGGCCGGATCGGCGCCGAGCTCGGCACGGTGCTCGGGCAGCTGCTGGCCAGCGTCCTCCGCGCGACGATCGACACCGAACGGCCGCCGAGAGACGACGACCACGATGCTGCCCTCCTCGCGGCGCTGCGCGCGCACGCGATTGCGAACGCGCATGATCCTGAGCTCGACGTGCCCGCGCTTGCTCGGGCCTGTTTCGTCTCGGTGCGGAAGGCGTACGCGGCATTCGAGTCCGTCGGTGACTCGCCGGGGACGTTCCTCCGCACCGCGAGGTTGCGAGCCGCCGCGGCCATGCTGCGGTCGCCCGAGGCCGACGCGCTCTCGACTGCCGCGGTGGGCGAGCGGTCGGGCTTCCGCGACACGAGCACGTTCACGCGCGCGTTCCGGCGGCACTCCGGGATGACGCCTGCCGAGTGGCGGCGGGGCGGTGGTGCCGGGGCGCTCGCCGTGCTCCCGGACCGCGCCCCGTAGCCCCGCCGTGCCCGAGCATCGCCACACCGGCCCCAAGGGGTGACAGACTCGAGGCGATGTCTGCCGAACCTGCC
>JBQDJW010000226.1:0-5363 GCA_052086425.1 Pseudoclavibacter sp.
ATCGTCGCCACCCACGGCGTGGAGGTCGTGCCGTCGTCGCGCAGGGCGTTGAACAGCTCGTACAACCCAGAGCCGAACACGGCCGGGATAGCAAGCAGGAACGCGTAGCGCGCTGCCGCTGGGCGCTCGTAGCCCATGAGACGGCCGGCCGTGATCGTGCCGCCGGAACGGCTGACGCCGGGAATGAGCGAAAGGGCCTGCGCGAACCCGTAGATGAGGCCGTGGCGCAGGTTCAGGTTCTCGAGCTTGCGGACGTTGCGTCCGAGCACGTCGGCGACGCCGAGGATGACGCCGAACACGATGAGCGTCGTCGCGACGATGTAGAGGGAGCGGAATTGATCGCGGATGAGCGATTGGAACAGCACGCCGAGCAGCACGACGGGCACGGTTCCGATGATGATGAACCAGCCCATGCGTGCGTCGGGGTCGGTGCGGGGCACCGTTCCGCGCAGCGACTGGAACCAACGCGCGATGATGCGCACGATGTCTCGCCGGAAGTAGAGGATGACGGCGGCTTCCGTGCCGATCTGCGTGATGGCGGTGAAGGTGGCGCCTGGGTCTTGCGCGCCGATCCATTCGCCCACGATGCGGATGTGCGCCGATGACGAGATCGGCAGGAACTCCGTGAGGCCCTGGACGATGCCGAGGATGATGGCCTCGAACCAACCCATGCTGACTCCGTATCCGTCTGTGCTCGAGCGGGTGGCCGCCCGGTTCGCCGGTGCGCCGCGCTCGTGACGATGCGTGCTCGCGCAGGATCGCCCGAGCCGGTCGAG
The DNA here is from genome assembly GCA_052086425.1 of Pseudoclavibacter sp. Lineage (GTDB taxonomy): Bacteria > Actinomycetota > Actinomycetes > Actinomycetales > Microbacteriaceae > Pseudoclavibacter. Next base: position 777 of record JBQDJW010000226.1, read on the forward strand.
TGTACGACAGGCTCGGTGAGCGCCCGGCCCTGGCGCGCTGGCGCGTTCGCTGTCGCGGGCGCCGCCCGCCCGGTACCCTGTGGCGTGGCGTTCAGCGATTCCGAGATGATTCCAGTTCCCGCCGGATCGATCGAGCTGCGCGACGCGAGGGCGAACACGTCTCGCAGCGTCGACCTCACGGCCTTTCGGATCGCCAGATACCCCGTGACCTGGCGAGACCGTGCAGCCCTCCTCCGCACGCCGATTCCGAGCGGCGAGGATCCGGACGCGCCGGCGCACTCGGTCTCGTGGTGGGACGCCGTGACGTTGTGCAACGCGAAGTCCGCCGGGGCGGGGGCAGAACCGGCCTACGACCTCGACCGTGACGGCGAGGGCAGTCGCAGCGTCCGCTGGAACGTGCACGCGGACGGATTCCGGTTGCCGACGGATGCGGAATGGGAGTGGGCGTGCCGTGCTGGCACGAGCGGTCCGCACTACGGGCCCCTCGCCGACATCGCCTGGACGGACGCCGACGCGGTGACGAGCGCGCAGCGCGTTGGCCTGAAACAGCCGAATGCGTTCGGCTTGTTCGACATGCTCGGCAACGTGTGGGAGTGGTGCTGGGACTACGCCGACCCCGCGAGGTACGCCGACTACCGCGTTATCCGCGGCGGCGGCTGGGCCGACAAGCACTGGAGCGTTCGTGCATCGGTCCGGCGCGGAAGCATGCCGGGAGCCCGGCTCGACGACGTGGGATTCCGCGTCGCGCGGGGCGTCGCGGGAGACGCGTCGGCGCTCGCTGGCCAGGGCTGGTCGGATCGCGCCGACCGGGAGCGCGCACAGTTGAGCGGTCCGCTGCCCGTCGGCTGGACGCCGCTCCGGCGGGGAGTCGGGGGCCGGTGACGTCCCGACGCGGTAATGGCGTCACGGTCGTGCCTCCTGATGCGCGGGGTCAGAATCCGCCGGGCCGGCTGCGCCGGCGCCATCAACGTGACGCGCCATGTGCGTGGCGGATCGGGAGCTGGGGCGGCGGACGGGGCGAGAATGAGGGCGTGGATTACGGTCGCGCACTGAATGCTCTGTCGGAGTGGGCTTCGGCCCGCGATGACGTACGTGCGCTCGTACTGACCGGATCGGCCGCCGCCCGGGATGCTCATCCGCTCTCCGACCGAGATGTCGCAGTCTTCACCACCGATATTCCCCGCCTGATGCGCGACGATTCGTGGTGGAACGATCTCGGCGAAGTCCTGGTGGTCGAGCGTCTCGAAGACGGCGAGGGCAACCCGACTCGCTTGGTCTATTTCGCGGGTGGCAAGCTCGACTTCACCCTGTTTCCGGTCGGGCGACTTCCCAGTCGTGTCACCGCTCGACCGTTTCAGGTTCTCCTCGACAAGGACGATGACTTCGCCGCTGACGTAGCGGCAACCACCGTGGCCGATTTCGCCGCATCCTCGCTCTGCGACCGCGGGACTGCGATCCCATCGGTCGAGGCGTTCGACGAGTCGATCAATTGGGCGTGGGCGGCGGCGCTGATGGAGGCCAAAGCGATTGTCCGCGACGAGCCCTGGTCGGTGAAACTCCGCGATCAGGACCTCAAAGCAGAATTGCTGCGGATGATCGAGTGGGATCATCAGTTGAGGCGCGGGGCGGGCCTGGACACGCGCTACCTCGGCACGGGAATGCGCCGATGGATGGATTCGGACATACAAATCGCCCTCGAACGTTGCTGGGGCGGCTTCGATGCCGAAGGATCGACGCGCGCGTTGCTGGCTTCTCTCGCGTTGTACCGGCCTCTCGCGGAACGCACCGCCGAAGCGCTCCGGTTCCCAAGTTTCGACCACGCGCGTTTGGAGGCCGAGATGCGTTCGATCCTCGACTTCGGTCGCCCGTCTGAAGGATGTGTTTGACCTTGCCCCTGGGGGAAGCGATGGAGTGATGGGAGGCGGCGGCCCCGCCGCCGATCGAGCAAAGGAGTGATCCGCATGTCCCTCGACATCGCCGCGCACGAGCGCGAAACGACCCACTACGTCGGCATCCCCGTGACCGCTCGCCTCGCGGAATTCGGGGCTCCGGGCGGACCGAACGAGTTGATCCCTCGCATCTACCAGTGGCTCGCCGACCACGAGATCGCGCCTCGCGGAGGCCCGCTCTACGTCTACCGGCACATCGGAAACACGGACGAGCCGGTCGACCTCACGGTCGCCGTCCCGATCGTCGACGCGGTTAACGGCACCAGCGGTCTCGTGGCCGGCAGATTGCCTGCCGGGACGTATGTGATCGGGCGACACGTCGGCGCCCCCGATCAGATCTCTGGGTCGTATGCCAGGGTGCGGGAGTGGGCGGCCGCGAACGGGCATCGACTCGGACCGCTCTCCGACGACGCCGGCGCGCGATGGACGGGTCACGCGGAGCACTTCATGACCGACCCGACCGAAGAGCCCGATACGTCGAAGTGGGTGACCGAGCTGCTGTTCAAGACGGCCTGACCGGAATCTCGCCCGCAACCATCGAGCGATTGGAGGCCGTGTGGTTGAGCTCATGTCGATCGGCGAGTTCGCGGCGACCACGTGGCTGTCTCCGAAGGCGCTCCGGCTCTACGACGAGAAGGGCCTCCTCTCCCCCGACGTGATCGATCCGGGCAGCGGATATCGAAAGTACGATCCCGCCCAGATCGAGACTGCGCGGCTCATCACCCTGCTTCGACGCATCGAGATGCCGCTCGAGCAGATCCGCGAACTCCTCGCCGCGCCCGAGGCCGAACGCGCGGCGAGGATCGCGAGGTTTCGCGAGCGTGAGGCCGAGCAGCACGCCCGGCGTCAGTCGTTGGCCCGGTTCATCGAGCACGCCGTTGAATCGGGGTCGTTTCAGGGTGACGCGCAGCCCGGCGTCTCGACGTTCGACATCGCCGACCGCGCGGTGCCGGATGCGCCCATGCTGACCGCGGTTCGTCACACGGCCGCGAAAGATCTCCCCGACGTCATCCGGGAGCACGCGACCCGGCTCCAGGCCCTGGCGGATGACCGCGGCGGCGGCTCTGGCCAGCTCATCGTGATCTACCACGGTCAGGTCGGCTGGGAATCGGACGGTCCAATCGAGGTGTGCGTGCCCGTGAGTGATCGCGATCGAACCCATCGGATCGAGGCCGGTCATCGGGAACTATCCACGGAAGTCGCCGCCGCAGACGTTCAGTTCCCGCGCATCCTCGCCGCCTTCGAAGCCGTGCAATCGCATGCATCCCGGCTCGGGTTGGCCCCTGCAGGACCGCCTCGCGAGATTTACGAGCCCGGCAGCGGAGGGGCGACGCTTCGCTGCGAGGTCGCGCTCCCCGTCGTGGAGCGGTCTTCGAGCTGAGAGCCGAACGCACTCGTCGGCCTTGACTCCGCCCCAGCGTCGTAGTTGAGACTCGACGCATGACCACACGAGACACGTCGGCGAGGATGACGCGTCGCGAGCATCGAATGCCGCCGCTCGCCCTCGCCGTGAGCGGAAAGAAACGAGTGCCCGCTGGGTCGACGCCCTTCGGCTACGCGAAGGGCAGCGCGGCGTTTCCCACGGTGATGGTCGCGCTGAGTCTTGCCGAGGTCGTCGTCGTGCACATCCTGGTTCCGTGGGAGTGGGCCAAGATCCTGCTCCTCATTCTGACGGTCTGGGGCGTGCTGGTCACGCTCGGGGCCGTCGCCGCCCGCCTGGTCCATCCCCACTACATCGAACACGGGATGCTCCACCTGCGTTGGGGTCGCGAGCGCGTCCTGGCCACGCCGGTGACGAATATCGTCGCCGCGACGCTGCACGCCAACCATGCCCACACGCAGCCGGCGGTACTGGGCGACTCCGTGATGCTCACCCAGTTTCAGAGCACGAACGTGATGATCCGATTCGCGGAGCCGGTCGCGGTCGACCCGCCGGTGTCGAAGCAGCGGCGGAACGGTGACGTCAACGCGACGGAGGTGCAGCTGTTCGTCGACGATCCGGCCGGGTTTCTGCGGGCCCTCGGCATCGCGGCGACGAAGGGCGGGTCGTGAACAAGGACAGGCGGCTGGAGCGCCGAGCGGCAGGCACGAGCGTGCCGCTCCGGAGCGCCGAGCTGGCCGATCTGGCGGGCACGACCGTCCGTGCTCTGCGCCACTATCACAAGATCGGCCTGCTCCCAGAGGCGCCCCGCGACCCGAACGGCTACCGGCGCTACAGTGCGCGCGATCTCGTACGCGTCATGCGCATTCGCCAACTTGCCGCGAGCGGCATGCCTCTTCGCAGGATCGGCGACGTGCTGCAGCACGACACGCACAGCCAGGTCGAGCTGCTCGACGAACTCGATCGTGACCTGCGAGCGCAGGCGGCGCACATCGAAACGCAGCGGGCGACCCTCGCCGAACTGCGGGCTGGCTCACTACCGATCGTCCGGCGCGGTGATGCCGCACGTCCGAGTGCGACGGAAGCGCTCGACCGCGATATCTGGACGCTCGTGACCGCGACCGGAGCCATGGACGCGGGAACAGCGGGCGCCCTGACGAACGCCCTCCTCTCCGACGCGTCGGCCGAGCAGGCCGCGGCCTGGTACGCCGAATTCGAGGCGCTCGAATCGAGCGAGCGTCTGGACGGCGGCACGGC
>JBQDJW010000227.1:0-300 GCA_052086425.1 Pseudoclavibacter sp.
CGTCATCAACGTGCTCGCGGGCGGCGACGATCTCGGCATCGCGATGACGCAGCATCCGGATGTGTCGATGGTCTCGTTCACCGGCAGCATCCGGGCCGGCCAGGCCATCATGCGGCAGTCGGCTACCGGCCTCCGGCGCCTGCAGCTCGAGCTCGGCGGCAACGACGCCGCGGTCGTGCTGCCCGACGTCGACGTCGCTGAAATCGCCCCGCGCATCTACCGCGGCGCGTTCGCGCTCTCGGGCCAGATCTGCGCCGCCGTCAAGCGGCTGTACGTTCACGAGGACATCGCGGCCGAGCT
>JBQDJW010000227.1:310-5356 GCA_052086425.1 Pseudoclavibacter sp.
TGGACGCGCTCGCCGAGATTGCCCGCGGCCACCGTCCGGGCGCCCCGTGGGAGTCGGAAACGACGATGGGCCCGTCGACGACGCGCCCGCAGTTCGAGTACGTGCAGGAACTCATCGCCGACGCGGTCGCGGCCGGGGCGACCGTCGTGACGGGCGGCCGCGCGCTCGACCGCGACGGCTTCTTTCTCGAACCGACGATCCTGACGGGCGTCGACAACGGCGTGCGCGTCGTCGACGAAGAGCAGTTCGGGCCAGTGCTGCCCGTCATGACCTTCACCGATATCCACGAGGTGCTCGGCCGCGTCAACGCGACCGACTACGGCCTCGGCGGCTCGGTGTGGACGAGCGACACGAGCCTCGCGCTCGAGCTCGCGCGACGCTTCGAGTCCGGCTCGACCTGGATCAACCGCCACCCCCACGTCGGCGCCGAGGTGCCGTTCGGCGGCGTCAAGCTCAGCGGGCTCGGTCGCGAAGGCGGCCCGCGCTCGTACGAGGGATTCACCGAGCCGAGGACGATCTCGGTGCTGAAGGCGCCCCAGGCGCCCGCGCCGAACTCACGGTGACGAACCCCCGGCCGCGACCCCCTGCGGCCGGTCGATGACGGGCGATGGAGCCCACCTATCGGGCACTGGAGCCCAGAAGAGGACACCTCATGACCACCGATGACACCACCAGAAGCGCGGCGTCCCGTTGGGGCCGCGCACTTGCGACCGGGGCCGCGGCGCTGTCGCTCCTCGCCCTCGCGGCCTGCTCCGGCGACGCGGCGCCCGGCGAGACCGGCGAGGCCGGCGCCGACGGCGAGCGCGCCACGATCCGCCTCATCGTCGGGCCCGTCTTCTACGAGCCCGTTCGCATCGCGGAGGCCGAGGGCATCTTAGACGAGTACGACCTCGACGTGGAGGTCATGGACGGCAACACCGCCTCGGAGAACGCGGCGCAGCTCGTCGCCGGCCAGGCCGACATCGCGATGTCTGGCGGCGTCTCGGTCATCCAGGGCGCCGTCGAAGGGCTCGGCATCCGCGCGATCCTCGGTGCGACCAGTTCCGACCCCGAGGCCACCGCCGGCCTGCTCGCCGCCGCCGACGGCGGCATCGAGTCATGTGCAGATCTCGAGGGCAAGACCGTCGGCCTGCAGGGACTCAACGAGACCACCCACCTCGGCACGATGCTGTGCGCGGAAGAAGCGGGCATCGACCCGAGCACGATCACCTTCGTGCAGCTGCCCCTGCCCAACCTCAACGACGCCGTGCAGTCGGGAGAGGTCGACGCCGCGTACAACATCGGGGCGTTCTACGGAGACGGCCTCGACCAGGGGCTCGTCGCAGCGGGCCTCCCGTCGACGCAGGACGTGCTCGCGTACGGGCCGAGCGTCGTCTACGCCGCGACCGACGACTACGTCGAGGAGAACCCCGACGTCGTCGAGCGGTTCCAGCAGGCCATGACCGATGCGCACGAGCGCGGTCGCGCAGACGACTTCGCCATGATCCGCGACGTGCAGCGCGAGTACTCGCAGCTCGACCCCGACTACATCACCAACCAGATCCTCGCGGGCTATCAGACCGACCTCTACGAGTCGGGCCTGCAGCGCACCCTCGACGGCATGTTCGAGTACGGATTCATCAGCCGCGAGGTCGCGATCGACGAGGTCGTCTCGCCGGTCGCACCGCTCGCGCCCTGAGCGGATCGGTGAGAGGACACGAAGAGACGACGGGAAGGGACGACATGGCTGCACTCGCAACTGCGCCGGCGACGGCGCCCACCGCCCCTGCGGGCCGAGCAGGGCGCGCGGGACCGGGCCGACCGGCCGCGGAGCTCCGGCTCCGCACCCCCTGGTGGCGCCGCCGATGGGTGCTGCTCGGCGCGCAGCTCGGCGTCGGCGTTCTCATCATCGCCGTCTGGACGCTGGCCGCGCACTTCCGCTGGCTGCCGCCCGAGCTGCTGCCATCGCCCCTCGCGGTCGCCATCTCGTTCGGCGAGCTCGCCGTTACGGCGTCGTTCTGGGTCGCATTCGGGCAGACGATGACCGCGGCGCTCGCGGGGCTCGGGCTCTCGGTGCTCGTCGGCGTACCGATTGGGCTCGCGCTCGGGATGCTCCCACCCGTCGAGCGGGCGACGCGCGTCGTCAGCGACATCGGGCGGTCGTTTCCCGTCATCGCGCTCCTTCCCGTCATGATCCTGATCCTCGGCGTGACCCAGCAGATGGAGATCATGGTGATCTTCCTCGGCGTCGTGTGGACGATCCTGCTGCAGACCACGTACGGCGCGCGCCGCATCGACCCCGTCGTGCGCGACACCGTGCGCTCGTACCGGATCAGCGTGCGGTTGCGGTTTTTCAAGGTCGTGCTGCCTGGGGCTGCTCCATTCATCATGACCGGCGTGCGCGTTGCCGCATCCGTATCGATCCTCATCGCGATCGGCGTCGAGGTGCTCGGCCGCACGCCCGGCATGGGGCTCGCGCTCGCGAACGCCCAGGTCGACGGCGCCGCGAGCATCGCCCTCGCCTACGTCGTCTACGCGGGCCTGCTCGGGCTCACGATCAACGCGCTGCTGCAACTGCTCGAAGACCGGGTCTTCGTCTGGAACGCCCGCGGCGACAACGAAGGAGGCGCCTCGTGAACATCGCGGCAACCCGAGCGAAGACGGTTCTCGAGCAGGCTTGGTTGCCGATCTTGCTCGTGGCGGTCTGGTACGTCGCCTCGGCCAATAGCACGAACGTGTTCCTGCCGCCGCTCTCGCGGATCGGGGAGTCGTTCGTCGTCGAGCTGACCACCGGCGACCTGCTCGCGAACATCTGGGCGAGCATGCGCAACATCGCGGTCGGCCTCGCGCTCGGCGTGCTCGTCGGCGTGATCGTCGGTGTCGCGATCGGCAAGTCGCGGCCCCTGCGCTCGGTGCTGAACCCCTACCTGCAGTTCGCGCGCTCGGTTCCGCAGGTGGCGCTCGTACCGATCATCATCGGCGCCCTCGGCATCTCGGCCATGCCGAAGATCTGGGCGATCGCGTTCGCCTGCATCTGGCCCGTGCTGCTCAACACGGTTGACGGCGTGCGCGCCATCGACCCGGGGGTCCGCGACCTCGTGCGCTCATACCGCATCGGCACGTGGCGCGAACTGTTCAAGGTCGTGCTGCCCGCGGCTCTGCCGCAGATGATGGCGGGGATGCGCATCTCGCTCTCCGTGGCGGTCGTCGTCATGGTCGTGAGCGAGATCTACGGCGCCACCGAGGGCCTCGGCTACTTCATCAACTACAGCAAGGGTCTCTTCCAACCCGAGTCGACGTGGATGGGCACCCTCCTCGTCGGCCTCATCGGCTACCTGCTCAGCGTGCTCTTCCTTGTGATCGAGAAGCGCGCCCTGCACTGGTACCACGCCTCGGCCGAGTGACCGGCCGCGCACCGATTCGACGCACGCACCGTGACGGAGACGAAATCATGACCGCAACATCCAACCCCGACACCGCGAACCAGACGGTCCCGCACACGCGACTGACTGTGAGCGGGCTCGGCAAGACCTATGTGACCGGCGAGGGGGCGCACGAGATCTTCCGCGACATCGAGCTCGCGGTCGAGCCGGGCGAGATCGTGTCGGTCGTCGGCCCGTCCGGCGTCGGCAAGACCACGCTGCTGCGCTGCCTCGCAGGGCTGCTCGCCCCGACGACCGGCGAGGTTCGCATCGGCGACGCCCCGCTCACCGAGCCCGTGCCCCAGATGGGCGTCGTGTTCCAGGACTACAGCCGCTCGCTGCTGCCGTGGATGCGAACGCGCGAGAATGTCGCGTTCCCGCTCGAGAGCAAGGGGGTCGGCAAGGCCGAGCGCCGCCGCATCGCCGAGGAGTCGCTCGAATCGGTCGGCCTCGGCGGCGCAGGCAAGAAGTACCCGTGGCAGCTGTCCGGCGGTATGCAGCAGCGCGCGTCGATCGCTCGCGCGCTCGCCTACCAGGCCGAGATCTTCCTCATGGACGAGCCGTTCGCGTCGGTCGACGCGCAGACCCGATTCGACCTCGAAGACCTCGTGCTCGACCTGCGCGCCCGGCTCGGCATCAGTTTCGTGCTCGTGACGCACGACATCGACGAGGCCGTGTACCTCGCGGATCGCGTCGTCGTGCTTTCGGGCAAGCCGGCCTCAGTCGTCGACGTCGTCGAGGTCGACCTCGGCGAGCAGCGCGACCAGCTCACCACGAAGACCCTGCCGGAGTTCGGCGAGGCGCGCACCCGCGTGCTGCGCCGAATCCGCCGCGCCGACTGACCGGGCACGCCCACCGACCAGGCGCAACGATCTGCACGGGCCCCGCCGATTCGGCGCCCCGCTCAACCTTCTGCCGATTTCTGCGAAAGGAAACGAACGCATGACCGACACCACGAGCATCCGGCCCCAATCGACCGGCGAGGGCGACGAGCCCCGCGCGATCGACCAAATCACGAACCACCTCGCGACCGCGCGATTCGAAGACCTGCCGGCCGCCGACGTCGAGCTCGCCAAGTGGCGCATGCTCGACGTGATCGGCTGCGCGTTCGGCGGCGCCTCGATCGACGGCAACCTCGAGGTGCTCGATCTGCTGCGCACCTGGGGCGGGGCCGAACAGGCGACCGTCATCGGCCACGGCGGCAAGCTGCCCGTGCACCACGCGGCGCTCTTCAACACCTTCATGGTGCGGTCGAACGACTTCGAGGTCATGACCTTCTGGTACGACGGCCGCCGCCAGCCCGCCCACAACTCGGCGAGCACGGTGCCGACCGCGCTGGCGATCGCCGAGTCGCGCGGGCAGACCGGGCGCGACCTGCTCACCGCGACGATGCTCGGCGACGACCTCGCAGGCCGCGTCGCCCTGTCGTCCGACTGGAACTTCTACCTCGGGCCGGACGGGCTCGGCACGCTCGTGCCGTGGGGCACGACGGCCGTCGCCGGCCGGCTCCTCGGGCTCACGCCGGAGCAGCTGCGCCACGCATTCGGCCTCATGGTGAACATGATGGCCGGCACGGTGCAGGACTACTGGGACGGCAGCCACGCCATCAAGCTCGTGCAGGGCACCGCCTCGCACACCGGCATCA
>JBQDJW010000228.1:0-1656 GCA_052086425.1 Pseudoclavibacter sp.
GCCCCTGCTCCGCGCCCGCGAGCGCCCCCGCCCCCGCCGCGGCCCCCGCCGCGACGGCCGCGCTGATCGCCGCGATGTCCTGCACCGTGCCGATCTCGTTGTTCGCGTAGCCGAGGGTGACGAGGGCCGTGTCGGTGCGGACGGCGTCGGCGATGTCCCCTGGGGCGACTCGCCCCGCGCCGTCGACGGGCACGCGCGTCGTCTCGAATCCGTGGAATCGTTCGAGGTACGCCGCCGATTCGAGCACCGACTCGTGCTCGATCGGCGTCGTCACGAGGTGTCGCGCGCCGCGCTGCTCGAGCGCGGCGATGGCGATGCCCTTCACCGCGAGGTTGTTGGCCTCGGTGCCGCCCGACGTGAAGACGACGTCGCCCGCCCGCATGCCGAGCACGGCCGCGACCCGCTCGCGCGCCTCGGCGAGCGCCCGCGCGGCCGCCTCACCCACGGTGTGGTGACTCGACGGATTGCCGAACACGCTCGTGAGATACGGCAACATCGCCTCGAGCACCTCGGGGTGCACGGCGGTCGTCGCGGCGTTGTCTAGGTAGTGCATGGTCGCTCCCTCGCAGCGTCAGGCCGCGAGCTCGATGTCGAGCCCGAGGTCGAGGGCCCTCGCCGAGTGCGTGAGGGCGCCGGCCGAGATCACGTCGACGCCGGTCTGCGCGATCGCGCGCACGGTCTCGAGGCGGACGCCGCCGGACGCCTCGACGATCGCCCGACCGGCGACGCGCTCGACGCCCGCACGTAGCTCGTCGATCGAGAAGTTGTCGAGCATGATCGTGCCGATCCCGGCGGCGAGTACGGGCTCGATCTGGTCGATCCGGTCGACCTCGACCTCGACGTGCGTCGTGTGCGGCAGCCTGGCGATCGCGTCGCGGAGGGCCTCGATCACGTCGCGGCCGCCGGCGGTGAGCACGGCGAGGTGATTGTCCTTGACCATGACCGCGTCGGACAGCGAGAAGCGGTGGTTGTGGCCGCCGCCGTCGACGACGGCCTGCTTCTCGAAGGCCCGCAGCCCGGGCGTCGTCTTCCGCGTGTCGACGATGCGCGCCCGGGTGCCGGCCGCCTCGGCGACGTACTGCGTGGTGAGCGTTGCGATGCCGCACATGCGCTGCGCGAAGTTCAGGCCGATGCGCTCGGCCGTCAGCACCGAGCGGGCCGGGCCGCTCACGGTCGCGAGCACGTCGCCGCGCTCGAAGCGGTCGCCGTCCGACATGCGCAGTTCGACGCGCACGGCGGTGTCGGTCAGCCGGAACGCCGCCGCGAACGGCCGGGTGCCGCTGAGCACGCCGGGTTCGCGCGCGACGAGCTGCGCGGTCGCGGTCGCGGTCTCGGGGATGAACGCGCCGCTCGTGAGGTCGCCCCACGGGGCGTCCTCCTCGAGGGCGGCCGCGACCGCGCGATCGATTGCGGCGGGGGTCAGGATGCTTGTTGCTCGTTGCATAGGTGCGTTCGGCTTTCGTCGATGGTCGGGAGGGTCTTGGGCGCACCGGTGTGCTGCGCGACCGGGTGCCCGGCGCCGCGCCGCGGCGCGTCCGCGACACCGCTTCGAGTCGCGGCGAGGCGTCGCGGGGACGGCTCGGCGTCGGTGCGGAAGTGGGCGCCGACCGCGTCACGCCTGCGGAGTGCCGCCTCGACGACGTTCGCGCCGACGAG
>JBQDJW010000228.1:1666-5353 GCA_052086425.1 Pseudoclavibacter sp.
CTCGTGGGGCCGTAGCGTCCCGCCACGCGTCGAGCTGGGCCGCGGCCCGCCGCAGCCCGTCAGCGTCGCGCTCGAGGCCGGCGCACTCCCACATCAGTTGCTGTAGGGCGGCGCGCGAGAATGGCGGGGCCACGGATGCTGCGGGGACCTGAATCCGCGCCGGTACGTTCGCGGCGTGGTCGCCTGCCCGCCCCTCGAGCGTCGCCCGGGAGGCATGGGCTGCGCGGACCGCACCGGCCTGGCGCGCCGCACCCGACTTGCGCGCCGCACTCGACTTCCGCGCCGAATCCGGCTGGCGCGCCGCATCCGCGACGATCGCGTCGGCCGCGCGAGCCCCGAACACGGCGCCCTCGAGCAGCGAGTTCGAGGCGAGCCGGTTGGCGCCGTGGACGCCCGTGCGGGCCGTCTCGCCGACCGCGTAGAGCCCGGGCAGCGAGGTGCGGCCGTGCAGGTCGGTCGCGACGCCTCCCATGACGTAGTGGGCGGCCGGGGTGACGGGGATCGGCGTGCTCGCCCAGTCGAGTCCGCGCTCGCGCGCGGCGCGGTCGATGGTGGGGAACCGCCGGGCGAGGAACTCGGCGGCGCCGTCTGCTCCCCCGAGCCGGGTCGCGTCGAGCAACACGGGCCGGCCCTGCTGCGCGGACATGCGTTCGCCGATCGCGCGGGCGACGACGTCGCGAGGGGCGAGTTCGCCGTCGGGGTGCGCGTCGAACGCGAACCGACGGCCGCGCTCGTCGAGCAGCACGGCGCCCTCGCCGCGGACCGCCTCGGACACGAGGAACGGGGCGACGGCTTCACCCCCGCCGCGGACCTCTGCCGGCAACACCGTCGGGTGGAACTGGACGAACTCGAGGTCGGCGACATCCGCGCCCGCGCGCAGCGCTGCGGCGATCCCGTCGCCGGTCGCGACCGGCGGGTTCGTCGTGTGCGCGTACAGCTGGCCCACGCCGCCGGTCGCGAGCACGACGGCGTCGGCCGCAAGGGCACGGCCGGTGCCGTCGACGAGCAGCTCGACGCCGGTGGCACGCAGGGGTTCGGAGGTCGGCGTGCGGCTCCCTTCGACGAGCTCAGAGCGCGTCCTTGCAAGCTCTGGGAGCCGAGGCGAAGCCGGTCCCCGAGCCGGCCGAACGGTCGGCGAATCCGCAACGACGACATCGACGAGGAACGCGCCCTCCAGCACCGCGAGCTCGCCGCGCGCCTCGGCCTCGCGCACCCGGGCGACGAGCGCCCGCTCGATCGCGAGCCCCGTCGCGTCGCCGCCGGCGTGCAGGATGCGCGGGTACGAGTGGGCGGCCTCGAGACCACGCACATACGTACCGTCAGGCTCGCGGTCGAAGGCGACCCCGGCCTCGACGAGGTTGCGGATCCGCTCGGGCCCATCCTCGACGAGCGTCAGCACGGCGTCGCGGTCGCTGAGGCCCGCGCCGGCGACAATCGTGTCGTGCGCGTGGTCGGCGGTGCGGTCCTCGTCGAACATGACGCCCGCGATGCCGCCCTGCGCGAAGCGGGTGCTGCCGTCGTCGATCGCGCCCTTCGTGACGATCGTCACGCGGCACCCCGTGGCGGCGGCGCGCAGGGCCGTGGTCAGCCCCGCGATCCCGCTGCCGACCACGACGACCGACGCGCGCCCCGCACCAGACGCGCCCCGCGCATCCGGCGCACGGCCGCGCATCCGGCCGCTCATGGCTTCGCCGCGAGCATGCGCTCGAGCGCGACCCGTGCCGGGTCGGCGACCGAGGCCGGAACCGTGATCCGGTTGTGCACCTTGCCCTCGACGAGCCCCTCGAGCACCCACGCGAGGTACCCGGGGTGGATGCGGTACATCGTCGAGCACGGGCACACGACGGGGTCGAGGCAGAAGATCTCGTGCTGCGGGTACTGCGCCGCGAGGCGCTGCACGAGATTGATCTCGGTGCCGATGGCGAAGGTGGTCGGCTCTGTCGCGGCCTCGATCGCGCGGCGGATGTAGTCGGTCGACCCCGACTCGTCTGCCGCGTCGACGACGGCCATGGGGCATTCGGGGTGCACGATGACGCGCACGCCGGGGTGCGTCGCGCGGGCCTCGGCGATCTGGTCGACCGTGAATCGGCGGTGCACCGAGCAGAAGCCGTGCCACAGGATCACGCGCGAGTCGTCGAGCTCGTCGATCGTGCTGCCACCGAGGGGCTTCCGCGGGTTCCACATCGGCATCTGCTCGAGCGGCACCCCCATGGCCTTCGCGGTGTTGCGGCCGAGGTGCTGGTCGGGGAAGAACAGCACGCGGCGGCCCCGCTCGAACGCCCACTCGAGCACCGTGCGCGCGTTCGACGACGTGCACACGATGCCGCCGTGGCGGCCGACGAACCCCTTGATCGCGGCAGACGAGTTCATGTAGGTCACGGGGATCACGGGCACGCGACCGTCCGACCCGGCGATGTCCATGTCGCCGAACAGGTCCTCGAGCTGCTCCCAGCAGTCTTCGACCTGATCGATGTCGGCCATGTCGGCCATCGAGCATCCGGCCGCCAGATTCGGCAGGATCACGGCCTGCTCGGGCGTCGACAGCAGGTCGGCCGTCTCTGCCATGAAGTGCACGCCGCAGAAGACGATCGCCTCGGCGTCCGGCCGATCCTTGGCGGCGCGCGCGAGCTGGAACGAGTCGCCCACGTAGTCGGCGTGCCGCACGACCTCCTCGCGCTGGTAGAAGTGGCCGAGCACGACGACGCGGTCGCCGAGGGTCTGCTTCGCGGCGCGGACGCGCGCGTCGAGCTCCTCCTCGCTCGCCTCGCGGTACTCGGCCGGAAGCTCGCCCTGCCTCGGCGCGCCCGTTGGAATCACGTCGCCCATCGACGATCCCGGGCCGTAGCCGGGGCGCGCGTCGAAGTCCCAGGGCCCGGCCGCGAGGTCGGTGTTGCAAGTCTCAGCCGTCGAACCGCCGGCGACGATCGCGCGGATCGCGTGATCGACGGAGGCGTCGGTCTGCGCGTCGGCCTGGGCCTGGCGGGTCGCGAGGGGAAGAAACGTAGCGGGCATGTTGCTCTCGATTCGGGTTCGCCGGCGTCGGTGCCGGCTCGCGGTGGGGTGGTGATTCGGGTTCGGGTCCGGATGCGGTGGGCGCGTCGTGCGCGACAGACGCGATGGCCCGGATGCGGCGGGGTCGGCGACGTGGCCCGGTTGCGGTCGGGTGCGTCGACGGGCCGGATGCGGTCGGGGCCGGGAGCCGTCGGCTCGCTACGGGCTATGGCCGAGGGGCCCGCGGCTCGCGAGCTCGAGCGTGTCGTCGTACCGGTAGAGGCGGGCGGGTCGGTGACTGCCCGTTCGGAAGTTCTCAGTGGCGATGAGCCCACCGGTCGACTCGGCCTGCCTGCGGAAGTTCGCCGGGTCGAGGCGACGGCCGAGAATCGACTCGTAGACCTCGCGCAGCTCGGCGAGCGTGAACTCGTCGGCGAGGAGCCCGTGCGCGATGCGGCTGTAGCCGACCTTGTTTCGCAGGCGCCAGAGCGCGTACTCGACGATCTCGTTGTGATCGAACGCGAGCTGCGGCAGGTCGCCCGCGTCGAACCAGTCGACGTTCTCCTGCGCAACGGCCTCCGCGACCTCTTCCGGCCGCACGAGCGCCCAGTACACTATCGAGACGACCCGGGTCGTCGATCGCTCGACGGCGCCGAACGCGTAGAGCTGCTCGAGGTAGCTCGGTTTCAGACCGGT
>JBQDJW010000229.1:0-5349 GCA_052086425.1 Pseudoclavibacter sp.
GAGGTTGCGCACGGGCTCGGGCACGGTGACGGGCAGCGGCGGCGGTACGTCGTTGATGTGTGCCATGGCGATGGCGACCTGCGACTCGCCCGTGAACGGCCGGCGGCCCGCGAGCGATTCGTAGGCGACGATGCCGAGCGAGTAGATATCGGTCGCCGGTGAGGCGGCGTGGCCGGAGGCCTGCTCGGGCGACAGGTACTGCACCGTGCCCATGACCTGGCCGGTCGCGGTCAGCGGAACCTGGTCGGCGATGCGGGCGATGCCGAAGTCGGTGATCTTGACGCGGCCATCTGGCGTGATCAGCAGGTTGCCCGGCTTGATGTCGCGGTGCACGAGGCCGGCGCCGTGCG
Source organism: Pseudoclavibacter sp. (assembly GCA_052086425.1). Taxonomy (GTDB): domain Bacteria; phylum Actinomycetota; class Actinomycetes; order Actinomycetales; family Microbacteriaceae; genus Pseudoclavibacter. Next base: position 351 of record JBQDJW010000229.1, read on the forward strand.
CGGCGTGCAGCGCCGAGGCGGTCTGCGCGACGATGTCCATGACCTGCGCGGCCGGCAGCACGCGCTCGCGCTCGAGGATGTTCGAGAGCGCCTCGCCCGGCACGAGCTCCATGACGAGGTAGGCCGAGCCGTTGTCCTCGCCGTAGTCGTACACGTTGGCGATGCCCTCGTGGTTGACGAGCGCGGCGTGGCGGGCCTCGGCGCGGAAGCGCTCGAGAAAGCCCGGGTCGCCCATGTACTCGTCTTTCAGGATCTTGATGGCGACGGTGCGACCGATCACCTGATCGGTCGCCTCCCACACCTCGCCCATCCCGCCGATCGCGATGCGGGAGTTGAGCTGATACCGATCACCGAGAGAGACACCCTGTGAAGGTCTCATCGCCCTAGCACCGCCTTCATGACTTCCTGGCCGATTGTTGCTGCAAGCCCGTTCCCGGTTCCCGATTGGCCCATGCCGCCCCCATCTTCGAGAACGACCGCCACCGCGATCTGTTGGTCGTCCGACGCGACGAAACCCGTGAACCAGAGCGAATACGCCTCGTCGGGACCGTTCTCGGCGGTGCCCGTCTTTCCGGCGACATCGACTCCGTCAATTCTGGCATTACTCGCGACACCGCTGCTCACCGAGCCGATCATCATAGATTCGAGCGCATCCGCGGTCTCTTCGCTGAACGCGCGGCCGTACTCCGAGACGGGCTGCCCCTGCAGTTCTTGCAGCTCGGGGGTAAGCACCTGTTCAACCGAGGTCGGGTTCATGACCACGCCTCCGTTCGCGATCGCGCCCGAGACCATGGCGATCTGCATCGGGGTGGCGCGCACGTCGAACTGGCCGAACCCGGTCAGCGCCGTCTGCGCGTCGTCGAGGTCGCCAGCCGGGTACACGCTCGCCGCCGACGTCTGCGGCACGTCGAACTCGTTGTTGAAGCCGAGCGACTCAGCCATCTCGCGGAGCGTGTCTGGCCCGAGCTGCACGGCGAGCTGGGCGAACTGGATGTTGCACGACAGTTGGATCGCGGTGCGGAGTGTCGTCGTCTCTCCGGAACCGCAGGTCGCGCCATGAGTCGGGTTGTTGACGACCGCTGTGCTGCCAGGCAAGGTCCACGTCGCGGGATTCGGCAACTCGCCGTCCGCCGTCGTGATCCCGGCCTCGAGCGCGGCCGCGGCGACGACGAGCTTGAATACCGAGCCCGGCGGGTTCATGTTGCCGCCGATCGCCCGGTTCACGAGGGGCGAGCCCTCGTTGCCGAGCAGGTCGTTGTAGTTGCTCTCGACGACCTCGGTGTCGGTGCCCGCCAACACGTTCGGGTCGTACGAGGGCTTCGAGACCATGCCGAGGATCGCTCCGGTCGCCGGATCGAGCGCCACGACCGCGCCGCTCATGTCGCCGAGCGCATCCCATGCCGCCTGCTGCACGACCGGGTCGACGGTGAGCTCGACGGCCGCCCCCGCGGGCGTCTGCCCGGTGAAGAGGCCGGCGAGGCCCGAGAAGAACTGCGAGTCGCTGTTGCCAGACAGCTCGGGGTTCATGGCGTGCTCGATACCGGCCGAGCCGAGCCCGAAGGTGTAGTAGCCGGTGAGCGCCGAGTACAACTCGCCGTCCGCGTAGGTCCGCTGGTACTTGTAGAAGCTGTCGATCGGCACCGAATATGCGATCGGCACGCCGTCGACCAGGATCGGTCCGCGCTGCACCTCGTAGGTCTCGGCGACCGTGCGCGAGTTCCCGGGCGCCTCGTTGAGCTGCCCCTCCGCGACGACCTGAATGATCGTCGTCGAGGTGAACAGCGACAAGAACATCACGAGCACCACGGCGCCGACGATGCGAAGGTTCTTGCTCATGCGCGCTCCTCCTCGACGGGTAAGCGGCGAACGGTATCACTGAGTCGCAGCAAGATCGCCACGATGATCCAGTTCGTCAACAGGCTCGAACCGCCCGCCGCCATGAACGGCATGGTGAGCCCAGTGAGTGGAATCACGCGTGTCACGCCGCCGACGACGATGAATACCTGCAGGGCGATCAAGAAGCTGAGGCCGGTCGCGAGCAGTCGGCCGAAGTTGTCGAGCCCCTGGTGGCCGATGCGGAAGCCGCGAGCGACGAGGATCGCGAACAGGCTGAAGATCACGAACAGTCCGGCCAAGCCGAGCTCTTCGCCGAGGGCGGCGATGATGAAGTCGCTCTCGGCGAGCGGGGTGTCGCCTGGCCTGCCCTGACCGAGGCCCTGGCCGAGCAGCCCGCCGTTCGCGAGCCCGTAGAGGCCCTGCACGAGCTGGTAGCTGCCGCCTTCGGCGTCGATCATCTTCTGGTCGAACGGGTCGAGCCAGGCGTGCACGCGGAACTGCACATAGCCCATCGTCGAGTAGGCGAACCAGCCGCCGAGCGCGATCAGCACGAGGCCGATGAAGATCCAGCTGAATCGGCCGGTCGCGACGAACATCATCACGAGGAATAGGCCGAAGTACAGCAGCGCGGTGCCGAGGTCTCGCTGGAACGCGAGCACGCCGAGGCAGAGCAGCCACACCACGAGAATCGGGCCGAAGTCCCGGATGCGCGGGAAGCGCATCCAAAGCACCTTGTGTCCAACGACCGAGAGGGTTTCGCGGGCCGTCACGAGGTAGCCGGCGAAGAAGATCGCGAGCGCGACCTTCGCGACTTCGCCGGGCTGGAAGCTGAACCCGGCGATGCTGATCCACACGTTCGCATTGACGTCTTGCGCACCGAGCCCCGGGATGAGGGGCAGGAGCAGCAGCACGATCGCGAGCGCCATGAAGATGTACGTGAAGCGTTGCAGCACTCGGTGGTTCTTCAAGAACAGAAGCACGACGATCGCGAACCCGACGGCGACCGCCGTGAGGATCATCTGATTCGTCGACTGGGTGAAGAACGCATCGCCGAGGTCGTCGCCGAGATCGAGGCGGTAGATCATCGCGATGCCGAGGCCGTTGAGCACTGCCGCGATCGGCAGGATGAACGGGTCGGCCTGCGGAGCCCGGAAGCGCAGCACGATGTGCACGCCGAGGGTGAGCGCCATGATGACGCCCGAGAGCGTGAGCACGTTGAAGTCGAACGTGCCGCGCACACCGAGCTGCACGAGAAGCATCGACGCGAAGTTGATGATGGCCGCGAAGACGAGCAGGCCGAGCTCCATGTTGCGGAGCCCCTGCGAGTTCTGCCGCTTCGGCGCACGACCGCTGCCGCCCGCGCGCGCGTCCTTTGCGAGAGTCTGCGCGTCAGCCACTCGACACGCTCCGCAATCGATCGACGATCTCGAGCGCCTCGTCGTAATTCGGCGCACTGATCGTCTGCAGCACCTGGATCTGCTGGTACGTGGGCAGCGTGCCGACCGGGATGTCGGTCACCTCGATCACGTGGTGCAGCTCGATCGGGCCGAGGTTCTGCTGCACGCCCTGATAGATCGCGACGGTCCCCTCGTGCTCGGCGATGAAGTACTGCGTCTGCGTCCACTCATAGGCGAGCCAACTTGCCCCCGCGATCGCCGCGACGAGCACGATGACGGCCGCGAGCCACGTCAGTTGGCGCCGCCGCTTGCGCTGGCGATCCTCGCGGATCAGCAGTTCGAGGAACTCGTCGCTCGGCGGCACGAACTCTTCGTCCTCCGGCTTGGATGCCCGGCGGAGGGGGTGCAGGATCGCTGGAAGCAGCGTCGACTGGCGCTTCTGCCGCCTGGACGTGTAGCGCAGCGGATTGGCTGCGGCGCCGACCATCTTCGCCTGCAGTTCTTCGAGGGGCTCATCGCCGATTTCGACGACGACGACCGTCACATTGTCGGGCGCTCCGCTATCGAGGGCGAGCTGCACGAGGTCGTCGCACGTCTCGCGGCTCGATTGGCCGTCGCGGGCGAGCACGGCGCCGATATCCGCCTCGTCGACGTAGCTCGACAGGCCGTCGGAGCAGAGCAGCCAGCGGTCGCCCGGGACCGCAGGCGCGAGCATCGTGTCGACGTCGATGTCGGTCTCGACGTCGCCGAGCACGCGCATGAGCACCGACCGGCGCGGGTGGACGAGCGCCTCCTCCGGCGTGATCCGTCCGGCGTCGACGAGGCGCTGTACGAAGGTGTGGTCGATGGTCTCCTGCGTGAGCACGCCGTCGTGCAGGCGGTAGATCCGAGAGTCACCGATGTGACCCATGACGACGCTGTCGCCGACGAGGGTGATGGCGCAGGCCGTCGTGCCCATGCCGCGAAGTTCGCTGTGCTCCTCGACCGCCTCGGCGATCAGTTGGTTCCCCTCGGCGAAGAGGTTCGAAATGCCGATCTCGGCGTCGTCCGTCGAGTCGAAGGCGCCGTCGTGCTCGGCGACGTACTTGACCGCGATCGCGCTCGCGACGTCACCGCCCGCGTGGCCGCCCATGCCGTCGGCGACCATGAACACGTCGGTGCCGACGTAGGCCGAGTCTTGGTTGTTCGACCTGACTCGACCGACGTGCGACACCGCGTCGCCGCGCGAGATGACTGGCATGGTCAGCGCAGCTCGAAGGTGGTCGTGCCGATGCGGACGGGGGTTCCAGGCGACAGGGGCGCCGCCCCGTCGACTCGGTTGCCTGCGAGGTAGGTGCCGTTTGTGGAGTCGAGGTCGACGATGCGCCACGACGAACCGCTCCGCTCGACGCGCGCGTGCCGGGTGGACGTGTAGTCGTCTTGGATGACGAGGCTGCTGTCAGGGGCGCGGCCGATCGTGAGCGGCTCGTCGCCGAGCGCGACCTCGGCGCCGCGCTTCGGCCCAGAGGTGATGTGGATGCGCGTGGGTCGCGTGTGGGCATCTCCCGTTCCCGAACCAGCGGCGCTCGCGGGGGAGGCCTGCGAGTTCGCAGCGGGCGGCGGGGCCGGGGATGGCGCTGGGGCCGTCGGTCGTGCCGGCGCGGCCGCGCCGGCTGGGGCGCCGGCCATCGCGTTCTCGGCCGCCGCGAAGGTCTGCTGCCGCGACTGCGCCTCGACTCGCCGCTGGTACTCGCTCGCACGCGTTCCGAAGAGGTCGCTGCGCAGTG
>JBQDJW010000230.1:0-5348 GCA_052086425.1 Pseudoclavibacter sp.
CGGCCTGGCGCCAGACGGTCTCCGACTGGGGCTCGACGCCCTCCTTGCCGTCGAACACGGCGACCGCACCGTCGAGAACGCGGAGCGAGCGCTCCACCTCGACCGTGAAGTCGACGTGACCGGGCGTGTCGATGATGTTGATCTGGTGCTTGTCCCAGAACGACGTCACCGCGGCGGAGGTGATGGTGATACCACGCTCCTGCTCCTGCTCCATCCAGTCCGTCGTCGAAGCCCCATCGTGCGTCTCGCCAAGCTTGTGGTTGACGCCGGTGTAGAACAGGATGCGCTCGGTCGTCGTGGTCTTGCCAGCATCGATGTGAGCCATGATGCCGATGTTGCGGACCTTCTTGAGGTCACTCAGCACTTCCTGTGCCACAGGGGTTCCTTCCGAGAGGAGTGGATGTGAGCGGGTGTTGTGGAGCGGGTCTCAGCGAAAGACGACCGCGTCGACTACCAGCGGTAGTGCGCGAAGGCCCGGTTCGACTCGGCCATCTTGTGCGTGTCTTCACGGCGCTTGACCGCGGCCCCCAGGCCGTTCGACGCGTCGAGGATCTCGTTGGTGAGACGCTCGGTCATCGACTTCTCGCGACGGGCCTTGGCGTAGTCGGTCAGCCAGCGCAGCGCGAGCGTGTTCGCGCGGTGCGGCTTGACCTCGACAGGCACCTGGTAGGTCGAGCCGCCGACGCGGCGCGAGCGAACCTCGAGCGTCGGGCGGATGTTGTCGAGCGCCTTCTTGAGCGTCGCGACCGCGTCCTGCTCGGACTTGTTGTCGACGACCTCGAGCGCGTCGTAGACGATGCGCTCGGCGAGGCCCTTCTTGCCGTCAACGAGGATCTTGTTGACGAGCTGCGAAACGACCGGCGAGCTGTACACCGGGTCGGCGACGACGGGGCGCTTCGGGGCGGGACCCTTACGTGGCATTACTTCTTCTCCCTCTTGGCGCCGTAGCGGCTGCGTGCCTGCTGGCGGTTCTTGACCGACTGCGTGTCGAGCGAGCCGCGAACGATCTTGTAGCGGACGCCGGGAAGGTCCTTCACACGACCACCGCGCACGAGCACCATCGAGTGCTCCTGCAGGTTGTGGCCCTCACCGGGAATGTAGGCGGTGACTTCCGTGCCGTTCGACAGCTTGACGCGAGCGACCTTCCGCAGAGCCGAGTTCGGCTTCTTGGGGGTCGTCGTGTAGACACGAGTGCACACACCGCGCTGCTGCGGGTTGGCCTTCAGGGCGGGCGTCTTCGACGCGGTCGCCTTAGGGCGACGTCCCTTTCGGACCAACTGCTGAATGGTTGGCACGGGTTTACTCTCCTTGGGTTGTTGTACTGCTCGCTTGGTTCTCGGGCGGCTTGGCACCGGCCCGGTGACGCACATGGCCATAGAGGCCTGCTCGTCTCGACTCACCGGCGGTACAAACAACTGGGTAATTGGTATCGCTGGCTGGTGAAGCGGTGGTGACCCGCGATCAACAGATCCTGGGGCCAAACCTTGCTTCGGCGGGCGTTGCCCGACCGAAAGGGCCGGAACAACACAGAGTTTCAGGCGCGACCGAGCGCGCGCACCAGAGAATCCTAACCGAGGTGCTAGAGGCGGTCAAGGCGGGATGTTCCCGGCCCCGCTGCGGCGTGCCGATCGCACGTCCACTCATCATCGAGCGGCAGCCGTCGCATCCGGAGATCGGGGCGAATTCGGCGGCGGTAGGGGTCGTTACGTGGTCGCGCCCGAGTTGCCGACCACGGCATCCGGGCCTGTCGGCGTAGCGAGGGCGAGGCCCCTGACCATGTCGCGCAAGTCGTCACCGATCGACTTCGCCTGCAGTGTCGTCGCGGTCCCGACGGCCGTCAGCACGTCGGTGATGCCATCATACGCGACGACCGCGGTTCGGTAGACGACGAGCAACTCCCCGAGCCGCGGCTCGCGCTGCGACGCCTCGAGGTAGACCCCGTCCGGGTCGGTGAGCCCGTCTTCGACGCGTTGCTCGCGACCCTTGACCTGCGCGATGCGAGCGCGGAGCACCTCGAGACTCTGGTCGGCGGTCGCCGCGATCGGCCAGCGCTCAACCGTCACGAGCACGTTCGCGTTGAACCCGCCAGAGGCGACGACGTGGTGCGCGCCGAAGACTGCGCCGCCCTGGACAAACGGCTGCCACCCGGCCGGCAGCGGAACCGACGCGGCGGGGAACGCGGGGAATCGGTCGCTCGGCCAGCCGATGCGCTCGCCGGTCATCGGCTCGTCTCGCGCGACGCTGCGAGCGCGCCTGCCGTGTCACCGTCATTCGCAGGCTTGGCATCCGTCGTCTCGGCCGCGGGGTCGCGGTGCGCGCGCAGCTCTTGCTCGTACCGGCGCCGTGCGAGGCGGTTTTTGGCGTAGAGCCGGCGTCCGCGCGAGGCGATGAGGGCGCCGAACCAGGTGACGACGATCGTCGCGGCGAGCGCCGCGACGAGCCCGGCGGGCAGGTGCGCCTGATCGAAGATCGTCGCGAACGGGTCGACGAGCGTGAGGCCGCCCGTGTTGAGCGTCAACTGCAGCGCGACGCCGAGGTGGTAGCCGAGGTAGCCGAGCGCCGCGGCGACGAGGCTCGCTCCGGCGTACGACCAATGACCGGCCCGGTTGCTGATCAGGGCCCAGACGATGAACAGGATGCCGACGAGCGCGACGGGCGCGTAGAACGCGGCCGTCGGGGCGAATTCGAGCATCGACGCCACGATGTCGGTGTTGTCGGTGTAGATCGCACGCAGGCCAGCGAATGCCGCGAGGAAGAGCGCGCCGTAGACGAGCGCGCCGAGCAGCGATACGACGAAGGCGAACACCCGGTTGCTGCGCTTCGCGGGGGCGACAGGGGCGTCGTCGGGCTCTGCGGTCGGCGTGTCGAGGCTCAGCCCGAGGGGGGCGAACGTGGTGGCGTCGTCCGTGCCCGTCGTGCGGTCGACCTCGATGGTGCCGGATGCGCGTGGGTGCGCCTCCGGTTCGGCGTCAGAATCCGCATCGGTCGCCTCGTCCGGAGTCGCCGTCGTGGGCGCCTCCGTGGTCGCAGCGTCTTCCGTGGTCGCAGCGTGATCCATCGGTGCGGCATCGTCCGCGGACGCTTCCGCGGGTGACGCCGCATCAGGTGTCGCGTCAGCCGTTGTCGCGTCAACCGGCGTCGCGTCAGCCGGCGTCGCGCCGGCCGGCGTCGCGTCGGCCAAGGTCGCGTCGGCCGCTGCCGCGTCTGCCGAGCCCGCGTCGGCCGTGTGCGCCTCGGGGTCGGGCGTCTCGGTGGCGTCGGCCGTCTCTGCGTCGAGCGCCGCGGCTTCGACTCCGTCTGCGCGAACTGTTCCAGCGCCGACCGTCTCAGCTCCAACCGGCCCGGCACCGACTGTCCCTGCGCCGGCATCCGTGCCATTGGACGGCTCGGCGACCATGGCATCCGGGCCATTGCCCGCTGCCTCGCTCGCCTCGCCGGCGGAGGCGACATCGACCGCGGCGGCATCGGATGCCGGGGTCGCCTCGACTGGGCGGGCGAACTGCGCGTCGTCGCTCGGCGCATGCACGGCCGAGACGAAGTCGTCGTCGGCGGGCTCGACGCTGCCGACGATCGGCTCGTCGGCGAACGACGCGCGCACGTCGTCGAGGGCGATGGTGTCGTCGAACTCGCCGTCGCGGCCGATCGCACGACTTCTGGCGACGGCGGCGTCGAGGTCGTTCGCCGCGGAATCGGCGGACGACCGCGCACCCGGACCGTCTGCACCGTCGGGCTGGGTGCTCACGAAACCGCGCGTCTGACTCATGGGGCTCAGCGTACGTGCGGCTCGGCCGCTCGCCGCGCCCTCGCCGAGCGTGTCGCGAACGTGCCCGCCAGGCGATCGAGACGAACGCCTCAGGCCGTCAGGTCGTCGATCGGCTCGCCCGTCTCGACGTCGACGCCGAGCATGTCGGCGATGAACTCGTCGACGTCGTCGCCGGACTGCACGCCGTCGAGGATCGGCGGCTTCGAGTCGGCGCCCTCGCCGAGCGCGACCTCGAATCCCGTCTCGTCGTCCGGATGGCGTCGCACGAACATCGTCGACGAGGTCTCGCCGACGTATTCGACGTTGAGGAAGACCGGGGCGCCGCCCTGCTCCATCGTCTCGAGGCGTGCCGAGAGCATGCCGCCGACGACGTCGAGCAGATGCTCGCCGCCAGGCACCATCGTCACGACGAATCCGCCGAGCATGCCGGGGGCGATGAGGATCAGGGCGTCGTCGACCGCGAGCCCGATCATCGTGTCGCCGACCTGATCGGTGGCCGCGCCGAGCGTGATCCAGGCTTCGAGCTTCTCGGTGGCGCGAGCGAGCAGCGCGGATTCGAGCACCGGGACGAACGTCTCGCCGTCGGTCGAAACGAGCTGCCCCTGCGCGAACAGCGACGACCCTCCGATGATGCGGGTGTTGTCGTTGACCTCGTCTTCGGCGTAGCCGAGCTTCTGAGCGGTGCGGAGGGCGTTCTCCGTCGGCTGCGCGAGCAGGGCGTAGAGCAGTTCGGCGCGGCCGAAGCCCATGGTCGGCTCGTCGCTGCCCTCGGCCGAGAACGGCACCCAGGTCTCGGGAATCGTCACGATGCGTCCTCCGCGGTCGGCCGGCCCGATTCGTCGACGAGCTGCGCCTCGGCGTCGCCGCCGTCGGGCTCGTCTGCGTCGTCAGCGTCGCCGCCGTCCGCATCGCCGTCGGACGGGTCGTCGCCGCCGCGGAGCGCCGCGGCGATGATCACGACGAGCTCGTCTTCGCTCAGCACCGAGACGGCGTCAGCCGGCTGGTCATCGAGGTCATCGGTCACCGCCACGACGAACGATTCGTCACCCCCCGCATCCGCCCCGTTGTCTTCGCGCACGAGCACGAGCTTCGATGCCGAGCCATCCGGGAACGCAGCACCGATCGCGACCGCGCCGCCGGGAACCGAGTGCAGGTGCCGCTCGAGGATGTCCCAGACGAGGCCCGTCAGGCCGTCTTCGAGGTTCGCCGGTGCGACCTGGTAGCTGAACAGCGCGCGCGGCACAACGAGCATGGCGCCAGCGGGGGCCTCAACGACGAAGATCGCGTCTTGCCCGCCGTCCGGTGTGAACAGCAACAGGCTCACCCACCTCGTCGCGTTGCCCGCCGCATGTGCGACCAGGCGCCCGATGCCGTCGGGAACGACCGTCTCGCCGTCCTCCGAGACGAGCAGACCGCGCGCCACGAGGCTCGCGCGCCCGTACAGCAGCGGCGCGGGCTCGAGCATCCCCGGGTCGTCGACGCCGAGGATCGAGACGGTGATGCCCGATGACCCGGTGTTCTCGTGCATCGCCAGAGCGACGAACTCCGCTACGCCGAGACCCGTGTAGCCCGCGTCGAGATTCGC
>JBQDJW010000231.1:0-1072 GCA_052086425.1 Pseudoclavibacter sp.
GCGGTCGCCCGGCACCGCATCCGGGCCCAATCGACGCGGCCCGCCGCTCATCGCCCCCCTCCACCGTTGCCGCTGCCGCTGCACGCGCCGTCGGCGATACGGGCGCCGGCGCCACCGCCGGCGCCGTTGCCCGCCCCGCTGCCGTTCGCCCGTTTCGCGCGCCCGGCCGCGCGCGTCGACGCGAACGCATACGTGCGCGTGTCGCGCACCGCCTCGAACCATTTGCGGCATCCGCCCGCGTGCATCCACCGCTCCGTGAACGCGCCCGCGGGATTGTCGCGATAGAAGAGGTAGGCGGACCACTCGGCGTCGCTCAGCGACGACGGGTCCGCGGGGTACTCCACCCCCGCCTGGGCGCCGTAGTGGAACTCGGTCTCGTCGCGCGGCCCGCAGTGCGGGCACTCGATCAGCAGCATGCGGCCTCCCCGCCTCGCCGTTCCGTCATCGTCACCGTCACCGTCACCGTCAGATTCCTCGGTCCCCGGGCCCAACGCATCCGCGCCCCGCAGGCGGCCGGCATCAGTGCGCCACCGCCGCGGCACCGTGCTCGTCGATGAGCGCACCCGTCTCGAACCGCTCGAGCGCGAATGGCGCCGCGAGCGGGTGCGGCTCATCGTGCGCGATCGTGTGCGCGAACACGTCGCCGGATGCGGGCGTGCCCTTGAAACCGCCCGTGCCCCAGCCGCAGTTCACGTACACGCCGCCGACCGGGGTCTTCGACACGATCGGCGAGGCGTCGAGGGTGACATCGACGATGCCGCCCCAGGTGCGCAGCACGTGCGCGCGAGCGAAGATCGGGAACAGCTCGACGGCCGCCGCGAGCTGCCGCTCGACGACGTGGAACGCGCCGCGCTGCCCGAAACCGTTGTACGCGTCGACGCCCGCGCCCATGACGAGCTCGCCCTTGTGCGCCTGCGACACGTACACGTGCACGTGGTTCGACATGACGACGGTCGGGTGCACGGGCTCGAAGAGGTCGCTCGCGAGGGCCTGAAGCGGGTGCGACTGGATCGGCAGGCGCACCCCTGCGAGCTCGGCGACCTGCGTGCTGCGCCCGGCCGCGCACAGCGCG
>JBQDJW010000231.1:1082-5328 GCA_052086425.1 Pseudoclavibacter sp.
GACGCCGCGCGTGGTCTCGACCGCCGTGACGCGGCCGCCGGACGTGCGCACGCCCGTCACCTCGCATCCCTGGATCAAATCGACCCCGAGCGCGTCCGCCGCCCGCGCGAACGCCCAGGCGACGTTGTCGTGCTTCGCGATGCCGGCGCGCGGCTGGTAGGTCGCGCCCATGACGGGGTACCGGATGTCGTCGCTCACGTTGACGATCGGGCACACCTCGGCGACCTCGCCGGGGCTCAGCCACTCGGCGTCGACGCCGTTCAGCACGTTCGCGTTCACGCGCCGCTTCGCCTCGCGCACATCGCCCGTGGTGTGGGCGAGGTTGAGCACGCCGCGCTGGCTGAACAGCAGGTCGTAGTCGAGCTCCTCTGGCAGCCGCTCCCACAGCTTCAGGGAGTGCTCGTAGATCGCCGCGCTCTCGTCCCACAGGTAGTTCGAGCGGATGATCGCCGTGTTGCGCGCCATGTTGCCGCCGGCGAGCCACCCTCGCTCGAGCACGGCGACGTTCCGGATGCCATAGTGCGCCGCCAGGAAGTACGCGGTCGCGAGCCCGTGGCCACCCCCACCGATGATGACGACGTCGTAGCTGGCGCGCGGCTCGGGGGTGCGCCAGAGATGATCCGGATGCTGTGGGAGGTCATCGGCCATCGTGCCGCCTTTCCGTTCGTGAGGGTTCGATTGGGTTCGTGGGACGCGTCGCTTCCCTCGGGCGCCGCGCCGGGCCGACCGGGCGCCCCGGCCCGCCCGCCTAGCGTCCCGGCGGCACGAGGTAGCCGAGCCGCCGCGAGAGCTCGTCGGCGTATGGACGCAACGACGCGGCGATGTCGGCGAGCTCGTCGACGGGCATGCGGTAGGCGGGCGCCGTGAGGCTGAGGGCGGCGATGACGCTGCCGTCGGTCGCGAACACCGGCACGGCGACGGCGTTCGTGTGCTCCTGCCACTCCTCGACGGCGCTCCCCCACCCCTGCTCGCGCACGCGCTCCATCTCGTCGGAGAGGTGATCGATGTCGAGAATCGTCGCCTCGGTGTAGCCGAACATGGCGCGCGCGGCCACCTCGAGCTCGGCCGCGTCGGCATAAGCGAGCAGGGCCTTGCCCGACGAGGTGGCGTGCAGCGGCGTGCGCTGGCCGACGTACTGGTCGCGCACGGCGACGCTGCTCGCGCCGGTCGCCTGGGCGATGTTGACGGCGGCGACCTCTTCGAGAATCGCGACGTTCGACGTCTCGCCGAGCTCGGCGGTCACCTCGTCGCACATCAGCTGGGCCTCGCGCGCGAAGTCGGTGCGGATCGCGACGGCGCCCGCGATGCGCAGCGCGCCCATGCTCAGCGCGTACGTTCCCCGCTTGGCCTCCTGCGCCACGAACCGACGCGACTCGAGCGTGCCGAGCAAACGGAACGCGGTCGAACGGTGCACACCGAGTTCGCTCGCGATCGCCGAGACGCTCATCGCCCCGTTGTCCGCCAGCATCTCGAGAATGCGCAGGGCGCGCTCGACGGCCTGCACCGGCGGCGTCGCACCGCTCGCCTCGCCGGAGCGCGGCAGGTGCGTGACCACCGCGTCAGGCGCCGGCTCGAGCGAGCGCGATCCGTCGTCGCTCCGAGCGGAATGCGCTCGTGCTCCGGCCGTCGTTTCGTCGTCCATGTCGCGCCTCTCTCGATTCCGCCCGCGCGCCGCTGTGCGCGCGGGTCACCGCCGCTCGTCCGTCGCGGCACGCCACCGCGTGCCCTAGCACTCGACGACGCTCACCGGCAGGCGCACGTGCGTCGCAAGTCCGCCGGTCGCCGTCTCCTTGTACTTCGCGAGCATGTCGCGGCCAGTGTCTCGCATCGTCTCGATCGCCGCGTCAAGCGACACGATGTGCGTGCCATCACCCCGCATGGCGGTTCGGGCTGCCGTGACGGCTTGCACCGCCGCGACGCCGTTGCGCTCGATGCACGGCACCTGCACGAGGCCCGCGATCGGATCACAGGTGAGCCCGAGGTGGTGCTCGAGGCCGATCTCGGCCGCGCACTCGACCTGCTGCGGCGTCCCGGCGAGCGCGGCACCTGCATAGGCGCCCGCGGCCATCGCGCACGCCGACCCGACCTCACCCTGACAGCCCACCTCGGCGCCGGAGATCGACGCCATCTGCTTGAAGATCGAGCCGATCGCGCCCGCCGTGAGCAAGTAGTCGACGACCGCGTCGTCGTCGGCGCCCGCGAAGCGCACTGCGTAGGTCAGCACGGCGGGAACGATGCCGGCCGCTCCGTTCGTCGGAGCCGTGACCACGCGGCCGCCGGCGGCGTTCTCCTCATTGACCGCCATCGCGAACACCGTGAGCCAATCCGCGCCGCCGAACGGGTCGTGCAGGTCGCCCTCGGCCTCGACCTGGCGGGCGATGCCGGCGGCGCGGCGCGGCACGTGCAGCACCCCGGGCAGCTCACCGGTCGTGCGCATCCCGCGCTCGACGCACTCGTGCATGACCTGCCAAATGTGCAGCAGACCATCCCGGATCTCGTCGGCCGAGCGGATCGCGAGCTCGTTCTCGAACTGCACCCGCGCGATCGACAGGCCCGTCGCGTCGCAGATTTCGAGCAGCTCGGCCGTCGTCGCGAACTCGTGTGGCAGCGCGGGGGTGCGCCGGTCGTGCGGGCCGGTTCCCTCGCGCTCGGCTTCGGCCTCGGCGAGGTCGGCCTCGGTGACGACGAACCCGCCGCCGACCGAAAAGTACGTCTCTTCCGCGCACACGTCGCCCGCCGCATCCGTTGCCGTGATCGTCATGGCATTGGGGTGGATGCGCGAAACGCGCGTGCCGTCGAGCACGAGATCGCGTTCGGCGTCGAACGCGACAGTGCGCAGGCCGAGCAGCGTCAGCTCGCCCCTCGCCTTCGCGCGGGCGATGAGCCCGGGCGCGGTCTCGGGGTCGCAGGACTCTGGGCGCTCGCCGAGCAAGCCGAGGATGACCGCGCCGTCGGTGCCGTGGCCGATGCCGGTCGCGCCGAGCGACCCGAGGAGCATGGTGCGAACTCGCGCGACTCGGTCGAGCAGCCCCTCGTCGTGCAGTTGCTGCGCGAAACGCAGGGCGGCCCGCATCGGACCGACCGTGTGCGAGCTCGAGGGCCCGAGCCCGATCGAGAACAGGTCGAAAACGCTGACACCCATGACAACGCACCTCCCGGTGGCCGAGGCATTCGGGCAGGACATCGCCCGACTATCGTCTCACGGTACGCATTCGGTGCGCATGACGCAACAGTTTTGACCTGTGGGTCGCGTGCGAACGACCCCTTGTCCACTCGGGCGCGCGAACTCTAGAATGTTGCGCACACCACGCCCGGTGCGCCATACGCAACAGTAGCGCCGGGCGAATCGGCCACGGCACCGGGCACAGTCGCCCGGAGAGCAGGAGCGGCGATGCCCGCCACGCACCAGCACATCGTCATCATCGGCCTCGGCGTGGTCGGCGCCGCACTCGCCGACGAGCTCACGCTCCGCGGCGCGACGAACGTCACGGTCTTCGAGCAGGGGCCGCTCTACGTGACCGGCGGTTCGTCGTCGCACGCGCCCGGCTTCGTGTTCCAGACGACGCCGAACCGCACGATGTCGCTGCTCGCGCGGCGCACCATGGACAAGCTCGACGGCGCGGCGATCGGCGACCAGTGGCTCGTCAAGCGCGTCGGCGGCCTCGAGCTCGCGACGACCCCCGAGCGGCTGCACGACCTGCGCCGCCGCGTCGGCCTCGCCCACTCGTGGGGTATCCCGGCCGAGCTCGTCGGGCCCGAATTCGTGGCAGAGGCCTGGCCCGGCCTCGACACGTCGTTCGTGCTCGGTGCCATGCACACGCCGAGCGACGGCATCGTCAAGTCGGTCCCGACCGTGCAGTGGCAGGCAGAGCGCGCCCTCGACCGCGGTGCGCGGATCGTGCCGAACACGCGCGTCACGGGTATCCGCCGCGAGCGCGGCCACGTGCGCGGCGTCGAGATCCTGCCGGTGCCGAGCGCGCCGGATGCGCCGTCCGAATTCGTCTCGGCCGACCTCGTCGTCTCGTGCGCGGGGCTCTGGGGGCCGGGTCTCGCCCGCGATCTGCTCGGCTTCGAGTTGCCGATGGTGCCGATGGAGCACGGCTTCGGCATGAGCGCGCCCGTGCCGTCGCTGCGCGGCCGCAACACTGAGGTCGGCGAGCTCTCGCGGCCGATGCTGCGACACCAGGACTACTCGATGTACCTGCGCGAGTACGTCGACCGCATCGGCATCGGCGCCTACAACCAC
>JBQDJW010000232.1:0-5325 GCA_052086425.1 Pseudoclavibacter sp.
CTCCCTCGAGAAGCACCTCATAGAACTCGCCCTTCGACGCGAGCACGTCGATGACGCCGTCGCCCGACTCGACGCTCGCCGCGAACCGCTCGACCGCGGCCTCGAGCCGGGTGACCTGCGCGTCACTCGCGTTCTCGACGAACCTCGCGACGATGAGCGACTCGAGCGACGCGCGCACCTCGTACAGGTCACGCGCCTCCTCATACGTGGGGGCCGCGACCACGGCACCGCGCTGCGGAACGACGGTCACGAGCCCCTGGGTCGCGAGCTCGCGCAGGGCCTCGCGAACCGTCGTGCGCGAGACACCGAGTGACTCGACGAGCTCTCGCTCGACGAGTCGCTGGCCCGCGCGCAACCGATTCTCGATGATGGCGCGGGTCAGCACGTCGATGACCTGTTCCCGCAGCGGGGCTGAAACCCGCGCCAGTGACGCCGAGTCGAGGGAGAGAGTCGCTTCTCGGGAGGTGCTCATGAGCTGATACTAGGCAGTGCGATACGCATTGTCCGACAACACGCTCACCTGATGGAAGGACGGTCGGTTCGCACGCCGCACGCCGCCTACATCGTGAGCGGCTGGCCGAGCGCCACCCGCGCCTGCGACGCGAACAGCATGTCGTACTGCGCCCCGATGTGCGTGCGGTACATCGCGCAGTCGCGGTAGTACTTGCCGAGCCGCGCGCCGGCCTTCCCGGCCGACGACGTCCCCGCTGTGCTGAAAGCGATGCCGATCGCCTCTTCCGCGAGCTTCCCAGCTTGCAAGACCTGACCTCGCAGCCGCACGTCGTCTTCGGTCGAGACCTCGGACCCGCCGGCCGCCCAGTCGGCGTAGCGCTGCTCGAGGGCGCGCACGCTCGCGAGGTGCAACTCGCGAGCCGATTCGGCGAGCGACATCACCTGTCCGAACCACATCTGATATTCGGGGGCCTCAACCCTGGGAATGCGAGGCGGGAAGCTCGAGTGGCGCTCGAGCAGCCGCTCGTATTCGTCGAGCGCGGCGAGCGCTCCGCCGGTCTGCGTCACGATGAGCCCGGCCATGAAGAACGTCAGCGTGCGGCCGAGATACATCGGGTTGCCGTGCAGCTGGTACCCGGGCGTGCCGGTCGTGCCCCACTCGTAGTCCTTGAAGTTGTAGGTCACGGCGTTGTACTCGGGCACGAAGACGTCGTGGATCTCGATGGAGTTCGAGCTCGACGCGCTCAGACCGATGGTCTTGTCTCCGCCCCAGTCGTCTTGGATCTCGAAGTCGGCGCGCGGCACGATGAACATTAGGTCGGTGGACGTGCCGTCGTCGTCGACGAATGTGCCTGTTGGCATGAAGTGCGTCGACCACGTGCATCCTGATGCGTAATCCCACCGGCCGCTCAACCGCCAGCCGCCTTCGACTCGCGTCACCTCGGATCGCAGGGCGAAGGTGCGCGAGGCCGAGACGAACGGCGTCGACCGGTACGCCTCCTCTTGCGCCCGCTCGGGGAAGAACGACGAGAACTGGTACGCATGGCTCGCGCCGAGCTCGAACGACCAGCCGACGCCGGGGTCGGCCCGAGCGATCTCGGTGACGACGCGGAAGAACGTCTCCAGCCCGAGCTCGAGACCCCCGTACCGCTTGGGACGAAGAATGTCATACAGCCGAAGCTCAACGAATGCCTCGTGAATCTCTTGCGAATACGTGCCGATCTCGGCGTGGTGCTCTTGCAACTCGCGGATCCGTGGGCGGAGCGAGCGAGCCCTGGCGATCATCTCGCCACCGGTCGGCCCGTCACCTGCCGAGCGCGCGGCGCCGTTGCCGCCCTTTTCAACCAGGTTCGGCACTGAGGTGGTCATGGGAACTCCCGTCGTCGATGACGTTGCTGTTGATATGTGTCTAATACATATACATACCTGGGTCAAGACATCGTCCGACAACGAGGCCTTGACATTCATCGCGCAGACTGTCGTACTGTCGGACAAGTTTGATACTCAACGTGGAGGCTCACCATGCGTTCGTCATCCCGACGTGCCCACTTCTCACTCATCGCGATCGGCGCATCCGCGCTCATCGCCCTGACCGGATGCTCTGGAGGCGGCTCCGGATCGACCGCCGACCTGGAGGCCGGCGACCCGCACGCCCCCGAGCTCACAGAGGTCTCGGTCGCTGGAATCCTCGGCCCAGGCCCCGCCGCGGCGTGGGCCGCGCAGGAGAGCGGCATCGCCGCCGAGTACGGGCTCACCATCGACCCGATGTGGGTCGACAGCAGCGCGGTCTCGACCACTGCCGTCGTCTCGGGCGAGGCCGCCGCATCCATCGCCTCGTACTTCGGCGTCATCGACGCGATCAATCAGGGCCTCGCGCTCTCGGTCGTGGCCGAGGCGTACGCGTCGAGCCCCGACGCGGCGATGCTGATCGCGCTGCCGGACTCGGGCATCGAGTCGGTCGAAGACCTGCCGGGGAAGACCGTGAACGTGCTGTCGCTCAACAGCAGCCACGCCGTCAAGATCAAGGATCAGTTGCAGGAGCTCGGCCTCGATCCCGAGTCGGTGAACTTCGTCGAACTGCCGTACGGCGAGGTGCCTGCCGCGCTCGAGCAGGGCACCGTCGACGCGTCGAGCGCCGTCGGAACGGCACTGCAGACCTCGGTCGAAGAACTCGGCGCCGAGGTCGTCTTCGACTATGGCGCCGAGCCCTACGAGGGCATGGCCGAGTCGGGCTTCATCATGTCGAACGACTTCATCTCGTCGAACCCGAACACGACGGCCGCGCTGCAGTGCGCGCTCACCCGTGCCACGCAGGCACTTATCGACGACCGCGAGTTGTACGAGCAGTTCCTCTCGGAGGAGCTCGGCATGGGCGCCGAGGCGATCGCCGTCGACGTGCCGGTCGCGTATGAGCCGACGCTGCGACTCGATCAGCTGCAGCGAAACGCCGACCTGTACTACGAAACCGGCTACCTCGACAGCGAGATGGACCTCACGCAGTACGCGCTGCCGATCCCAGACAACTGCTGATGGTCGAGGTCCCCGTCACCACGAAGGCCGCGGCTGTCGCGGCCGAGCGGCGCTCGAAACCGAAGCGCGACACCTGGCGCCTCGTGCGCGGGGTCGGCGGCGTGCTCGGGCTCGCGGCCGTCATCGAGCTCGTCTCACGGCTCGGCATCGTCAACCCCGCGTTCCTGCCGCCGTTCTCCGAGGTGCTCGTGAACGCGGCGCGGCTCATCGGGCGGCCCGAATTCCTCGCCGACGTCGCCGCGACGGTCGGCACCTACCTGATCGGCCTCGTGATCGCGCTCGCGATCGCGTTGCCGGTCGGCGTGCTGTTCGGCCTCTCGCAGCCCGTTTACCGGGCGTCGCGAACGATCGTCGAGCTCATGCGCCCCGTCCCACCCGTCGCGCTCATCCCGCTCGTCGTGCTCGCGGTCGGCTCGGGCATGGAGATGAAGTTGATCGTCGTCGCGTTCGCGGCCGTGTGGCCGATCCTCTTCAACACGATGTACGGCGTGCACGACGTCGACCCGGTCGCGACGCAAATGGCGCGCTCGTTCGGCCTGTCGAAGGGCGCCGTGATCCGCCGCGTGGTCGTGCCGAGCGCCGCCCCGCTCGTGGCGACCGGCGTGCGCACCGCGTCGTCGATCGCCCTGATCGTGGTCATCACGGTCGAGCTCGTCGCGGGCGGCGCCGATGGCATCGGCGCCTTCATCTCGCGGGCTCGCGCCGCCGGCGACGCCGTGCTCGACGTGTACGCGGGCACCATCATGGCCGGCATCATCGGCCTCCTCATCAACCTCGGCATCGGCCGGGCGGAGCGCCGCTTCTTCGGCTGGGCAGACCGACAGGAGGCGAACTGATGACCGGACCAACCGCATCCGGAAACCGCACCCGCGACGGGCTCGTCGCCGTCGCCTACGTCGTCGTGCCGCTCGCTGTCGTCGTCGTCCTCTGGCAGGTCGCGACCATGGCGTTCACCTCGACGTTCTTCCCGACGCCGCTCGCCATCGTGCGGCGACTCGGCGACATGCTGACCACGACCGGCGAGGCGAGCCCGATCACGGGCGACCTGCTGCCGAGCGTCGGGCGCATGCTGCTCGGCTTCGCCCTCGGCTCGATCTGGGGCGCGATCGTGGGCATCTGGCTCGGACTCAGCCGCGCGAGCCGCGAGGTCGTCACACCGGTCGTCGAGTTCTTGCGCTCGATCCCCGCGACGGCTGTGCTCCCGCTCTTCATCGTGCTGTTCGGCGGCGGCGACGACATGCGCGTGCTGTTCATCGCCTACGGATGCTCGTGGTTCGTCCTCATCAACACGGCGTCGGGCGTCGCGAGCATCCACAAGACCACCCTCGACATGGGCCAGGTGTTCCGCGTCCCACCCTGGCGGCGGGTGCTCGGCATCGTGCTTCCCGCCTCCCTGCCGACAATCTTCGCGGGCCTGCGCATTGCGAACACCGCCGCGCTGCTGCTCGCGATCGTCTCCGAGTTCATGGTCGCGACCAACGGCATCGGCTATCAGCTCATCCAGGCGCAGGGGCGATTCCTGCTGCTCGACATGTGGGTATGGATGCTCGTGCTCGCCATCCTGGGACTCCTCATGAACGCGATCCTCGAGGGCATCGAGCGGCGCGTGCTGCGGTGGCACCGGCTCTCGCGCGAACGATGAATGAAAGGCACGACATGACCACCATCACGACAACGCTGCTCGAGGTCGAGCACGTGACTCACATCTACGGGCAGGGCGACACGGCGCACCGTGCGATCGCCGGCCTGAATTTCTCGCTCGGCGAGGGCGAACTCGGCTCGATCGTCGGGCCGTCCGGCGCAGGCAAGACGACGCTGCTTCGCATCCTGTCCGGCCTCATGGCGCCGACGGAGGGCGTCGTGCGCATCGGCGGCGCCGACGTCGACGGCGTGCCACAAGGCATGGCGATGGTGTTCCAGGACTACGGGCGGTCGTTGCTTCCCTGGCTCACCGTCGAGCGAAACGTCGCGTTCCCGCTCAAGGGCGTCGTGAAAGACCGCGCAGAGCGCGACCGGCTCGTCGCGGAGTCGCTCGAGGCTGTCGGGCTCGGTGACGCCACGACGCGCTTCCCCTGGCAACTGTCCGGCGGCATGCAGCAGCGCGTCGCGATCGCCCGCGCCCTCGCGTCGCGGCCGCGCCTGCTGCTCATGGATGAGCCGTTCGCGTCGCTCGACGCGCAGACTCGAGCCGGTCTCGAGGATCTGGTGCTGCGCATCCGCGATCAATTCGGCATCACCGTCCTGGTCGTGACGCACGACATCGACGAGGCCGTCTACCTCGCCGACCGCGTGCTCGTGCTCTCGAAGTCGCCCGCGCACGTGCTCGATGACATCCGCGTCGAG
>JBQDJW010000233.1:0-5323 GCA_052086425.1 Pseudoclavibacter sp.
CGCCCTGCTCGAGCAGACGCAGTCCGAGACCCGTGCGAACTTCCTCAACAACCTCCAGAAGGGGCAGGTTCGCAAGGGCGTCGTCTCGTCGATGGTCAATTTCGGCGCGTTCGTCGATCTCGGCGGCGTCGACGGCCTCGTGCACGTCTCCGAGCTCTCGTGGAAGCACATCGACCACGCGAGCGAGGTCGTCGAGGTCGGCCAGGAGGTCACCGTCGAGATCCTCGAGGTCGACCTCGATCGCGAGCGTGTTTCGCTGTCGCTCAAGGCGACGCAGGAAGACCCGTGGCAGGTGCTCGCGCGCACGCACGCCATCGGTCAGATCGCACCGGGGAAGGTCACGAAGCTCGTTCCGTTCGGTGCGTTCGTTCGCGTCGCCGACGGCATCGAGGGCCTCGTGCACATCTCGGAGCTCTCGACGGGCCACGTCGAGCTCGCCGAGCAGGTCGTGTCGGTCGGGCAGGAGCTGTTCGTCAAGATCATCGACATCGACCTCGACCGTCGTCGCATCTCGCTGTCGCTGAAGCAGGCGAACGAGGGCGTCGACCCCGAGGGCACCGAATTCGACCCGGCCCTCTACGGCATGCTCGCCGAGTACGACGAGGACGGCAACTACAAGTACCCCGACGGCTTCGACCCCGACACCAACGAGTGGAAGGAAGGCTTCGAAGAGGCCCGCGAAGCCTGGGAGCAGGAGTACGCTCTGGCCCAGTCGCGCTGGGAGGCGCACAAGAAGCAGGTCGCCACGACGATCGAGTCGGAGCAGACGGAAGACCCGGGCCCCGTCGGTACGCCGACGTTCTCGTCCGAGTCGAACGGCATCGGCACCCTCGCCGACGACGAGTCGCTCGCGGCGCTTCGCGAGAAGCTCTCGGGCAGCTAGTCACCGCGCGGGCATCACGCCCGCCGAGACGCCGAATGGCCGGTCCCCTCGGGGCCGGCCATTCGGCGTCTCGGCGGCATCGATGCACGCTCGAGCCGCGCCCACCGGGCATCCGCAGGCGAGCACCCGCCGAGGTCACTAGTCTGGCGTCGGCCGGAGTGCGCGACGGAGCGGACCCCGCTCAGCCGATGAAGACCCGGTGCCGGTCGCGACACCGGAGCCGAAGGGAGCCGACGATGACCACGATCGCACTGACTGGCGGCATCGCCTCCGGCAAGTCGACAATCGCGAACCGTTTGCGCGAGCTCGGCGCCGTGATCCTCGACGCAGACCACTACGCCAGGGTCGCCGTCGAACCCGGCATGCCGGCGCTGCACGCGATCCGCGCGCACTTCGGCGACGGCGTGATCCGATCGGACGGCACGCTCGACCGCCCGGCCCTCGGCGCGATCGTGTTCGCCGACCCCGACCAGCGCGAGAAGCTCAACTGCATCACGCACCCCGAGATCCGCCGCCTCACGGGCGAGGCCAAGGCTCGTGCGCGCGCGGAGGATCCGCGGGCGATCATCGTCCACGACATCCCGCTGCTGCTCGAGGCGCGGAGCAACTACGACTACGACGAGATCTGGGTCGCGGACGCCCCGGCCGAGGTCCGCATCGAACGACTCGTCGACGAACGCGACTGCGACCGCGACGAGGCCGCGCGCCGCGTCGGGTCGCAGGCGACCGATGAGGAGCGTCGCCGTATCGCCGACGTGCTCTTCGACACGACGACCTCGATCGACGAAACGCTCGCGCACGTCGAACGCGAATGGCGACGGGTGAGCGCGACCGCCCTCGCAGACACGGATCAACGGTACGGCGCATAGGCCGAGTCCGGTCCCCGATTCCGAGAGCCGATCCCTCAGCCCGTCGAAGGGTCGGCGGGTAGCGGCGATGGTCCCGCCGACCGACTCAGGGAGGTCGCTCGCTCACGGAGCCGACGCGCGCGTCCCGTGGAACTCAGTGAGCGCGAGGCGCGACGTCGACCCACTCGTCGCCGAGCGGCTCGAGCGCGCGCCCGCCCTGCGTGAGCGCCGCGATGCGCGCCTCGAGATCGGCGATCGCGCGTTCCGTCGCGGACACCGCGAGCCGCAGTCGCACTCCCTGTCCGCCGTACTCGCTCTCGAGCACGACGACGCCGGATGCGCGCAGTTCGTTCTCCCATCGGCCCGCGTCGGCGTGCGGTGCGTCGAGGGCCAGAATGCGCCTCCGCTCTCTCGCGAGGAACATCGACCGGTCGAGCGTGCCCGAAACCGACTCGGAGTAGGCACGCACGAGTCCTCCCGCGCCGAGCAGCACGCCGCCGAAGTAGCGGATCACGACGGCGACGGCATCGCTCAGCGAAGCGTCGCCAGGGCCGGCGTCGCCCCCGAGCCCCGTCGCGTGCTGCGCGAGCGCGTCGAGCATCGGCGTCCCCGCCGTGCCAGCAGGTTCGCCGTCGTCGTTCGAACGGCGCACTCGGCGGTCGGCGCCGAGCACGAATGCGGAGCAGTGGTGCCGCGCGAGGCGATGATCGGCCCGCGCCTCCGCGATGACCTCGCGCGCCGCATCCTCGCTCTCGACCCGACGCACACGGCACAGGAACCTCGAGCGTTTGATCTCGATCTCATGGTCGGCCGGGCGGGCCAGGACGCCATAGCGGATCGGACCGGCCGGCGGGCTCGAGAGGGATGACACGTGGGGGAGTGTATGGCAGCGTTCGGCATCGGGCAGACGCTGCCGCTTCGCCGGTGGCGAATGGGGACAGTCGGTGTCCGTGAGCAGCCGTATCGTTGAGGACATGGAACCGACGCGCATCGTCCGCCCATTCGAGGTCGTCAGCGAATATCAGCCTGCCGGTGACCAGCCGAAAGCGATCAGCGAACTCGCGTCGCGGGTGAACGCGGGCGAGGCCGACGTCGTACTGCTCGGCGCGACGGGCACCGGGAAATCGGCGACGACCGCGTGGCTCATCGAGCAGGTGCAGCGCCCGACGCTCGTGATGGCCCACAACAAGACGCTCGCGGCCCAGCTTGCGACCGAGTTCCGCAGCCTCCTGCCGAACAACGCGGTCGAATACTTCGTCTCGTACTACGACTACTACCAGCCCGAGGCATACGTACCGCAGACCGATACGTTCATCGAGAAGGACAGCTCGATCAATGAGGAGGTCGAACGCCTCCGGCACTCGACCACCAACTCGCTGCTCAGCCGGCGCGACACGGTCGTCGTGTCCACCGTGTCGTGCATCTACGGCCTCGGCAAACCCGAGGAGTACTACAACGCGATGCTGCCGCTCCACGTCGGCGACATGGTGCCGCGCAGCGAGCTCCTGCGCCGATTCGTCGGCATGCAGTACACGCGCAACGACGTCGCGTTCCAGCGCGGCACATTCCGCGTTCGCGGCGACACGATCGAGATCATCCCGATGTACGAGGAACTCGCGATCCGGATCGAGATGTTCGGCGACGAGATCGATGCGATCTCGTCGCTCAACCCGCTCACGGGCGACGTCGTTCGCGTACTCGACTCCGTGAGCGTGTTCCCGGGATCCCACTACGCGGCATCGAACGAGGCCATGCACCGTGCAATGCACGGCATCCGCGAGGAGCTCGACGAGCGGTTGTCCCAGTTCGATCGTGAGCAGAAGCTGCTCGAGGCGCAGCGCCTGCGCATGCGCACCAGCTTCGACCTCGAGATGATGGAGCAGATCGGCTTCTGCTCCGGCATCGAGAACTATTCGCGACACATCGACGGTCGGCAACCGGGCGAGGCGCCGCACTGCCTGATCGACTATTTCCCAGACGACTTCCTGCTGGTGATCGACGAGTCGCACGTGACGGTGCCGCAGATCGGTGCCATGTACGAGGGCGACGCCTCGCGTAAGCGCACGCTCGTCGATCACGGGTTCCGCCTGCCGAGCGCCCTCGACAACCGTCCGCTCACGTGGGAGGAGTTCAAGGACCGCGTCGGCCAGACCGTCTACCTCTCCGCGACCCCTGGCAAGTACGAGCTCTCGCAGGCCGACGGCGTCGTCGAGCAGATCATCCGCCCGACCGGTCTCGTCGACCCCGAGATCGTCGTCAAGCCCGCCAAGGGACAGATCGACGACCTGCTCGAGGAGATCCGTCAGCGCGCGGAGCGGAACGAGCGCGTGCTCGTCACGACCCTGACGAAGAAGACATCGGAGGAGCTCACCGACTTCCTGGGCGAGAACGGCGTCCGCGTGCGCTACCTGCACGCCGATGTCGACACGCTGCGCCGCGTCGAGCTGCTGAGCGAGCTGCGTGCAGGCGTCTACGACGTGCTCGTCGGCATCAACCTGCTGCGCGAGGGCCTCGACCTGCCGGAGGTCTCGCTCGTCGCGATCCTCGACGCCGATAAACAAGGGTTCCTGCGCAGTGCGACGTCGCTCATCCAGACGATCGGCCGTGCGGCGCGCAACGTCGACGGGCAGGTCATCATGTACGCCGACGAGCGCAGCGACGCCATGAACTCGGCGATCGACGAGACGACGCGTCGCCGCGACAGGCAGATCGCCTACAACACCGAGCACGGCATCGACCCGCAGCCGCTGCGCAAGAAGATCGCCGACATCACCGAGTCGCTCGCCCGCGAAGGGCGCGACACGGCGGAGATGCTCAAAGGCCGCGAGAATCGCAAGAAGTCGCCGACGCCCGGCCTCAAGCGCGAGGGCATCGCCGCGTCGGGGGCGGCGGAGTTCGATGCGCTGATCGAAGATCTCAACCAGCAGATGCTGGACGCGGCCGCCGAGCTCAAGTTCGAGCTCGCGGCCCGCCTGCGCGACGAGCTCTCCGATCTCAAGAAGGAGTTGCGGGCGATGGAGACGGCCGGGCACGCATAGGTGGGCGCTCCGAGGCCGACGCTCCGCCGCCGCGGCCTCGCGGAAGTCTCCCCGCACGACATGACCGGGGACCGCGGCGAAGGTCGCGTGCGTCATGCGACCAGCGCGGCGGCGATGCGCCAGTCGGTGAAGCGCGGTGTGCGATCTGTGGAGAAGTGTGCGGATCCCTACATGCCCGCACGACGGAGGCGACCAGTGGCGCGGCCCACGAACATGAGGTCACGAATACGCTGCGCCCGTGGCGATCAGGACCGAGAATGTCCGCAGGTGGTGCCTAGAATGCCCGGGTGACGACGACTGACCTTGCACCCACCGACCTCGAGCGAGCAGAGCGCGAGCCTGCCCGCCATCACCACTCCAACGGGGCGGGATCCGCGGGCGGTCCGATGTCCTCCATCCGCATCGCGGGCGCGCGCGTGCACAACCTCAAGGGCATCGACCTCGAGGTGCCGCGCGACAGCCTCATCGTCTTCACCGGCTTGTCCGGGTCGGGCAAGTCCTCGCTCGCGTTCGACACGATCTTCGCCGAGGGGCAGCGCCGCTACGTCGAGTCG
>JBQDJW010000234.1:0-5286 GCA_052086425.1 Pseudoclavibacter sp.
GTCCGGATCGCCGGCGTGTTGCCGTGGGCATGACGATCGCCGATTCGCCGCCGCTCGCCGTCGCCGCTCGCGAAGCGGGGGCGGCCGGTCACGGGGCGACGGCGCTGACGAGGTCGATGGACGCAGGCGAAGCGTCAGCTTCACCGTCGCCCGATGCGCGGGCGCTCGAGCGTATCCTTGGCGCGCTCGAGTGGCGCGTCACGGCCACTCGCACGCTTGAGCCGAGTCTCGAAGGATCCGCTCGGTTCGCCGGCGAACGCCCTGTGATGCTCTACGTCACGAGCGGGTCGGTTCGGATGCGTCAGCCGGTCGGGGCGATGCCGGACCGCTCGACTCGGAGTGGGGCGGCCAGCGAGGCGTCGATCCGGGATGTGGCTGGGCGGGTCGGGGATGGCCTGGCTCGGCCGGGTTCGACCGTCCGCGCACCGGTGCCGTTGGCGCAGCGCGTCGCGGATGCACCGTCTTCGGTTGCGTGCCCGTCGTCCGATGACGCAGAGACCTGCTCGCGCGAGTTCGGCACCGGCGACCTCGCGCTGTCGATCACCGGATGCCCGTTCGAGCTGGTCGCCGACGACCCCGCCGCGCACGTGATCGTGAGCGAGCTCGCGTTCACGGGTGCCGAATCGTTCGCGCTGAACGCGCTGCCGTCGATGCTCGTCGTGCGCAACTTCGTGTCCCATGAGCCCGCGATCGCCGGACTCGCCGCCGTGATGGGCGACGGATGCGGCGTGGCGCGTTCGCGAATCGCCGACTCGATCGTGTGCGCGCACATCGCGACGACGGTCATCGCCGCCGCGGTGCGCACTTGGAGTGAACTGGGCTGCGCGCCGGGCGACTGGCTCGCGCGCACCGACGACCCGCATCTGGTTCGGGTGCTCGACGCCATCCACGGCGACCCGGGGCACGCGTGGACAGTCGGCGAGCTCGCGACGCTCGGCGCCATGTCGCGGTCGGTGTTCGCCGAGCGGTTCCGCGAGCTCGTCGGCGCCTCGCCCGCGAGCTACCTCGCGAGCGTGCGCATGTCGCGCGCGATGGCCATGTTCAAGGGTGAAGCGCTCAGCGTTTCCGCGGTCGCGCATCAGCTCGGCTACGAGTCGGAGGCCGGGTTCAGTCGGGCGTTCCGGCGCCACACGGGGCAGCCGCCGGCCGCGTGGCGACAGCGCGCGCTCGCGGGCTGAGCGAGCGGCGGAGGCGAGCGCAGCGGCCCGTGCGAGGGCGTCCCGACTGCGGCGTCGCGCGCGAGGGCGGCGACTCCTCGAGCACGCCTTCCATTTGAATCGACTCAGCGGAACCCGACGCGAAATAGCGGCCCGGGGGTGTCGCTGAGTCGATTCAAATTGCAGAGGTGCGGTTCGGCGGCCGCGCGCTAGCGCCCGACCCCGCGCCCCGCGCTGCCGAACAGCGCCCCGCCGACGACCAGCGCTCCGACCGCGACCAGCAGAGTCGGGAAGATGCCGATCCCATCGACGAGCAGCCCGCCGACGCCCGCGCCGAGCGCGATGGCGCCCTGGAACCCGGCCACGACCAGCCCGCCGCCCGCCTCGAGCCGGTCGGGCGCCTGGCGGCCGATCCAGGTCGTGACGGTCAGCAGCCACGACCCGAACCCGAGGCCCCACGCGAACACCGCGATCGCGACGACGATCGGCGACACGGGCACGAGCGCCACAATCAGCACGGCCCCGGCGATGAGCGCAGGCACGACGTACCGCAGCGTCGACAGGTGGCGGTCGACGAGCATCCCGACCACGAACGTGCCGACGAGGCCGCCCAGTCCGAACGAAACGAGCATGAGGGCGACGCCGCTCTCGTCGAGGCCATCGACGCGCTCGAGCGCCAGCCGGATGAACGTGTACGCCGTGATGTGGCCGAACACCGTGAGCACGTGCCCGACAAGCCCCATGCCGAGCGACGGCAGCCGCAGCGTGTCGCCGAGCAGCCGCAGGCTCTGCGCCTTAGCCGCCTCGACGGGCGGCAGGGCGAACCGCAGCAGCACCGCGACGGCGATCGACGCGATGGCCGCGATGACGAACACGGTGCGCCAATCGAAGAGCGAACCGATGGCCACGCCGATCGGAACGCCGGCGACCGTCGCGAGCGAAGTGCCGATGTTGACGAGCATCATTCCCCGCCCGAGTCGCTCGGGCCCCGTGATCTTCGCCGTTATCGTCAGCGACATCGCCCAGAAGCCGCTGAGCGACGCGCCCAGAAGCAGCCGAGCGACGAGCAGCAGCACGAGGTTCGGCGAGATCGCGACGACGATGTTCGACACGCCGGCGAGCACCGCCAGCCACACGAGCAGCGTGCGCCGGTCGATGCCGGGGGTGAGGATGCCGATCGTCGGCGCCACGAGGAACCCGAAGATCGCCGTCGCCGTCACGCTCTGCCCCGCCTGCCCTGGCGTCACGCCGAGGCCCGTCGCCATCTCGGTCAGCAGGCCGGTCGGCAGAAACTCGGCCGTGACGACCGTGAAGCTCGTCAGCATGAGCCCGACGAGGGCGATCCACCTGATTCGGTGCGGTCGCGCAGGCGAATCGGGGTCGGCCGCCGAGGCTCTGGGGGCTGATGCCCGGGGTGATGGGGCGGATGCCGTGGGCGGCACGGTCGGGATCGGCGAGGTTTCAACTGGCATGCGGCAAGCATCGCGGGGGTACGTTGCGGCGATGTGACCTCGCGTCCGGCCGATGCGACCGGGCGTCCAGAATGCCGGACCGGGCACCGCCGGAATGCCGGACCGGGCACCGCCGGAACGCCGGACCCGCCCGGCCGCGCTGCCGACCGCACGCGAACGCGGCGTGTCGGAATCCGGCCGTTGAGCATCCGGCGCCATGTTCGTGCGCGACACGCCGAGCTCGGCACATCACGAATCGGGAACGAACGCGAGGCGTTCGCGCGATACCCTTATCGCGCACCGCAGCGCCCGCCGGTGCGTGCGGGCAGATTCGATGGAGACCCAGTGACACGACAGCAGCCGGCCGTTCTGCGAGACGGGACCCCGATCGCGCCCCTGCCGAAGGTGTCGCTGCACGATCACCTCGACGGCGGGCTGCGCGCCCAGACGATCATCGAGCTCGCCGACGAGATCGGCGTCGAACTGCCCGAGAGCGATGCGCCCGCGCTCGCCCGCTGGTTCACCGACCAGTCGGATTCGGGTTCGCTCGTCGAGTACCTCAAGACCTTCGACGTGACGACCGCGGTCATGCAGACCCAACAAGGGCTGCGGCGCGTCGCCCGCGACTTCGTGCACGACCTCGCCGCAGACGGCGTGATCTACGGCGAGGTGCGCTGGGCGCCAGAGCAGCACCTCAGCCGCGGCCTGACGCTTGACGAGACCGTCGAGGCGGTGCAGGAGGGTATCGAGCAGGGCATCGACGACGTGCGCGGCACTGGTCACCGCATCCGCGTCGGCCAGCTCGTGAGCGCTCTGCGCCACACCGGCGACGGCCGCGAGATCGCCGAGCTCGCGCTGCGCCACCGCGACCGCGGCGTCGTCGGCTTCGACATCGCCGGGCCCGAGTTCGGGTTCGCGCCATCGCTGCTGCAGCCGGCGTTCGACCTGTTGGCGCGCGAGAATTTCCCGGCGACCGTGCACGCGGGCGAGGCCGATGGTCTCGACTCGATCCGCGGCGCCCTGCACGATGCGCGCGCCCTGCGCCTCGGCCACGGCGTGCGCATTGCGGAAGACATCGAGATCGACGACGAGGGCGACGGCGAGTCGACGTTCGTGACGCTCGGGCCGATCGCCCGCTGGGTGCGCGACCGGCGCATCCCGCTCGAACTGAGCCCGTCGTCGAATCTGCAGACCGGCGCGATCGAAGCGTGGGGTGACGAGCTCTTCGACCACCCGTTCGACCTGCTGTACCAGCTCGGTTTCACCGTGACGGTGAACACCGACAACCGCCTCATGAGCGCGACGACGATCACGCGCGAGCTGCAGCTGCTCGCCGACGCGTTCGACTACGACCTCGACGACCTGCTCACCTTCCAGCTCAACGCCGCCGAGGCCGCCTTCCTGCCGGTCGAGCGGCGCGACGAGCTCGCTGACCTCATCGAAGACGGCTTCGACGACGTCGCCGACGGAGCCCCCGGCGCGTGAGCCCGCAGGCCACCCAGGTCCGCTTCGGCGGCGAGTGCACCAGGCTCGGCGAACGCGCCGAGTCGTGGCGCGATGCCGTCACGGCGGCCGGCCGCGTGCTCGAGAGCATCGGCGCGACCATGCCCGGCTATGGCAAGCGGATGCTCGGGGCGATCGATTCGTTCGGACCATACGTCGTCGTCGCGCCCGGCATCGCGCTTGTGCACGCCCGGCCGGGCCCCGACGTGCTCGAGAACGCCGCCGCAGTGCTCACGTTCCCCGAGGGGGTGTCGTTCGGCCACCCCGAGAACGACCCGGTGCGGGTCGTCGTCGCGCTCGCCGTCACGAAGCCGGACGAGCATGTGAAGATCATCGCCGTGCTCGCCCGACTGCTCGATAACGATGGCGCCGTGCAGTTCTTCCTCGACGCGAGCGACGCGAACGCACTCGCCGAGTCGATCGTCGAGAAGACCGCGCCGCTGCGCGTCATCGACGCCGACGGCAACCCGGCACGACGACGGGGCGAGTAGGCCTCCGCGCCACTCGCCCCGCTGATCGTCTGGCAGTTCGCCCGGCCGGGTTCTCACCGGACCGAGCGCCAGCGAGCCTGCCTGGCTGCGCGAACGCTCACCCGCTCGTTCCCGCACTCGGTCAGGCCGCGACGCCCCCGCTCAGGGCAGGTACCGCCGGTACGCCGGGTTCGTCAGGAACGCCGGGAACTCGTCGCCGAGCACGAGCTCGCGCAGCAGCTCGGCGGCGTCGTCGAACCGGTCGCCGGCCGTGCGCGGCTGCGAGCCCAGCGTCTTCTCGATGACCCACTCGACGCGTTCCCGCACGATCGGCCGGCCGTCCTCGGTCAGGGCGCCCTGCTGGATCCAGTGCCACAGCTGCGAGCGGCTGATCTCGGCGGTCGATGCGTCCTCGACGAGGCCGTTGATCGCGACCGAACCCTCACCGCGCATCCACGCCTCGATGTAGCGCAGCGCGACGTCGACGTTGTGGCGGATGCCGTCCGCGGTGATCGCGCCACCCTCGACCTCGAAGTTGCGCAGGTCTGCGCCCGTCACGTGCACGTCGTCGCGCGTGCGATCGAGCTGGTTCGGGCGATCCTGCAGTACGGCGCCGAACTCGCGGGCCGCCGTCGCGACGAGCCCCGGGTGTGCCACCCACGTGCCGTCGTAGCCCGCGTCGGCCTCGCGGCGCTTGCTGGCGCT
>JBQDJW010000235.1:0-5277 GCA_052086425.1 Pseudoclavibacter sp.
GTCGAGGAATCGCTGTCCCGAGCGGAGGACGCAGTCTTCCGTTCCCGACACCTTGAAGTAGATCGACGACTTGATGGCGATCTTGATGCGGTTCTTGTCGACGCCCTCGACGTTGATGCCGATCTGCCGCTGCTCGAGCGAGATCGGGAAGCCCTGTTGCAGGATCGGCCACACGAACGTGCGGCCACCGATGACGACCCGCTGACCCGTCAGGTCTGCGGTCGCTCCCTGTCCGGCGCCGCGACCAACGACGATGAGCGCCTCGTTCGGCGGTACGCGGCGGATGCGAGAGGAGATGAAGATCACGACCGCCACGAGGGCGATCACGATCGCGAGCACCGCGATGACGGTGACGTTGTCTTGGATGAAATCCATCGTTGGTCAGTAGCTCTTTCTTGTCGAGGTCGCCTTCGGTGAAGGCGGATGACGCCGGGTCGACGCTGCCCGCCAGGAGTGGTCTATTGCGCCGTAGGACCCGTGGGAGACTCCGGCGCCTTCTGCGACGTCGGAGCGGGGGTCTCGCGCTCGATCTTGAGGCGGGGCCCGTACGCCCGCACAACACGGATGCGCACGCCCTGCGGGATCTCTTCGTCGGCGAACGCCTGTCGCCGCTCGATCTCTCCCGGCGCGTCGAGGTAGACCTCGCCGGTCGAGACGGTGATGCGACTCATGGTGACGCCGGTGTCGCCCGTGACGTCGCGCGCCTCTCCGTCGCTCGATCGCTGCAGGCTGCGAACGACCATGGCCGACAGGGCGTAGGCGATAAGACCCATCGCGATCGCGATGACGTACACCCAGATCGTGTCGAGCCCGGCGCTCTCCGTGATCGCGCCGGAGCCGCCGAATAGCACGAGGCCGACGGCAATGCCGGGGACCGAGATCAGTCCGCCCCCGTCGAAGTCGAGGAAGTCTCCGAAGATGAGCGTCACGAGCAGCAGGAGAAGCCCGACACCGCCGAGGATGATGAAGAGGGTCATGCGCTGGGTATGCTCCGTCTGTCTGGGGCGGCGCGGAACGCCGAAGAGGACGCAACGAGCCTATCGGGCGCGGCGTTCGGGCGAATCATGCGCGCGTCGGATCACGGCGCCGCGCCGAGGGCGATTCACGACTGCGCGCTGGATGACTTCACCCGCCCGGCAAACGACCCGAGTCCCCGTCGCGCATCGGTTCCCCATCACCCCGCACCTAGTCGACCTGTGTCGCGGCCACCCATCGGTCGAGCAGCGCGATTGCAGCGCCGGAATCGATCGCCTCCCGAGCCACCTCGATTTTCGTCGTCAGGCGCTCGCGGATCGGCCGGTCGGCGCTCGCCGGGTCGATCGAGAGCTCGTACGCGACGAGACCCGCCGCCGCGTTGAGCAGCACGATGTCGCGAACGGCCCCCCGCTGCTCGCCGCTCAAGGTCCGCCTGGCGATCTCGGCATTCTCCTCCGGAGTACCGCCGAGCAGGTCGTCGATCGGAAACGTGCCAAGGCCGAGGTCGCGAGGGTGCACGTCGTGCTCCGTCACCGCACCCTTCGTGACCTCCCAAATCCGGCTGTACCCGGTCACGGTCAGTTCGTCGAGGCCGTCGTCACCGCGGAACACCAGCGCGGATGCGCCCCGCGTCGCGAAGACGCCCGTGATGACGGGGATCGCGGACTGCTTCGCGACGCCGACGGCGCTGGCTTCCGGGCGTGCCGGGTTGGTGAGCGGGCCGAGGAAATTGAAAACGGTCGAGACGCCGAGCTCCTTGCGCACCGGCCCCGCGTGCGCGAAGCCCGGGTGGAATTGACTCGCGAAGAGGAAGGTGAGCCCCACCTCGTCGAAGATGCGCGCGATCCGCTCGGGATCGTTCGGGTGCGCCGCACCGAGCGCGGTCAAGACGTCGGACGAGCCCGACTTCGCGCTCGCCGCGCGGCCGCCGTGCTTGATGACTGGCACCCCGGCGCCGGCACACACCATGGTCGACATGGTCGAGACGTTGACGGTGCCGACCATGTCGCCGCCCGTTCCGACGACATCGAGCGCGTCGGTCGTGATGTCGAGCGGAATCGCGTTGGCGAGCACCGCATCCCGGAACCCGACCACCTCTTCGACGGTCTCCCCTTTCGCGCGCAGCGCGACGAGGAAGCCGGAGAGCCTGGCGGGCGAGACCTCGCCGCGCATGACCTGCTCCATCGCCCAGGTGGCCTCGGCCACCGAGAGGTCGTTGCCGCTGAGCAGCGATTCGAGCAGGGCTGGCCACGTGGGAGCGTTCGACATGGCGACAACTGTATCCAG
Organism: Pseudoclavibacter sp.; assembly: GCA_052086425.1. Taxonomy (GTDB): domain Bacteria; phylum Actinomycetota; class Actinomycetes; order Actinomycetales; family Microbacteriaceae; genus Pseudoclavibacter. The sequence goes on from JBQDJW010000235.1 coordinate 2,263, forward strand.
CGCCCGCCTCGGGATGCGCGCCGAGATCAGCCGTGGCAACCGCGGATTCGGCCCGCCAACTAGCCTGACGACACGCCGAGTCAGTGACTTCTACGCGCTGTCGACACGCGCATGCACCCCCGCGTGGCATCGAAAGCTGTGACTTCGGACATAATGGGGTGCGTGACTGCTGCATCTCCCACCACCGCGATTCCCGCGGTCAAGCGACCGAACACGACTGCCATCGGTGTCATCGTCTGGCTCGGCAGTGAAGTGATGTTCTTCGCGGGCCTCTTCGCGATCTATTTCACGCTACGCTCCATGGCTCCGGAGCAGTTCACGGCGGGTCACGAGATCATGAACATCCCGTTCGCGAGCATCAACACCACCATCCTGGTGCTCTCGTCGGTGACCTGTCAGTTCGGAGTCTGGGCGGCCGAGCACGGCAAGCCGCGCGCAACCGGCGCATCGCCGGCCAAGTGGGGCACGATCGAGTGGTTCTACCTCACGGTCATCCTCGGCTCGATCTTCGTCGGGGGTCAGGTCTGGGAGTACGCGACCCTCGTCTCCGAGGGCTACGTGCTGAACCTCAACGCATTCACGAGCACGTTCTTCATGTCGACCGGGTTCCACGGTCTGCACGTGACGGGCGGCCTCATCGTGTTCCTCGTCGTCATCGGCCGCATTTATGCGGCACGCAAGATGGGGCACCGCGAGGCGACGAGCGCGATCTGCATCTCCTACTACTGGCACTTTGTCGACGTGGTGTGGATCGGATTGTTCTTCGTCATCTACATCCTGCCGTTCATCTCGTAAGTCGCCGAGGGATAGACAAACATGCAACGCAACAAGACGAAACGGGCACGGTCGCGACCATCGCGGAAGACGGCCAGGCGCCGCACTCCGCTCGCGACGACCCTCCTCCTCGGCATCGGCCTGCTGGCCACCGGCGGCGCGTACGCGGGCATTGACGCCGCGATCGGCACCTCCGCGCAAGCAGCAACGGGCAACGACTCGGCCGACGTCGAAGAGGGCAAGGCGCTGTTCAATGCGAACTGCGCGACCTGCCACGGTTTCGACGCGGTCGGCACCGAGAACGGCCCGAGCCTCATCGGCGTCGGCGCCGCCTCTGTCGACTTCCAGGTCGGCACCGGCCGCATGCCCATGCAGGCTCAGGCACCGCAGGCGCCCGCGAAGCCGGTGCAATTCAGCGATGAGCAGACCGACCAGCTCTCCGCCTACGTCGCGTCGCTCGGCCCAGGGCCGGCGATCCCCGACGAGCAGTATCTGCAGGCCGACGGCGACGCGGCCCACGGCGCCGAACTGTTCCGCATCAACTGCGCCATGTGCCACAACGTCGCCGCCGCGGGCGGTGCGCTCACGCAGGGCAAGTTCGCCCCGGAGCTGCAGACGGTCGAACCCGTGCACCTCTATGAGGCCATGGTCACGGGCCCGCAGAACATGCCCGTCTTCAGCGACGCCAACCTCACGCCGCAGGACAAGGCCGACATCATCACGGCCATTCGCTGGCAATCCGAGGTCTCGGGCGGCGTCGCCGGCTACGGACTCGGATCGATCGGCCCCGTCTCGGAAGGTCTGTTCGTCTGGGTCTTCGGCATCGGCGGCGCGATCGCGATGACCATCTGGATCACCTCGCGGCCGAGCTAGCCGGCGGGGACCGCGCCAACGGCGCGAACAGACTTCGAGACCTGCTTTACCCAGAAAGGGACTTCCATGGCTGAAGACGAACACGGCGGCGAGTTGCGCACCGCCACTTCGTCAGAGCGGACGGTGAGCCCGGGCACGGCCCTGCTCCCCACTGACGGCTTCGAGAATCCGGGACTGCCGGAGCACCGGCCCCGCGTCACCGACACGAACCCGCGCGCCGCGAAGAGTGTCGAGCGCTTCATCATCGTCCTCTTCTGGGTTTCGCTCGTCGCCTCGATCTTCACGATCGCCGCGTATTTCATCTGGCCGATCGACCTAGACGACATCACGTCGGTCCGTGCGAACAATCTGTTCCTCGGTCTCGGAATCGCACTCGCGATGATGTGCATCGGCGTCGGTGCAGTCATGTGGTCGAAGTACCTCATGAAGGACCACGAGATGGTCGAGTCGCGTCACAAGACCGAGGGGTCTCCGGCGACGCGCGCACGCGCCGTCGAGGTCTTCGCCCAGGCGAACGAGGAGTCCGGCTTCGGCCGTCGCACCCTGTTGCGCAACTCGCTGATCACCGCCGTGCTCGCACTGCCGATCCCCGGCATCGTGTTCTTCCGCGACCTGTACAACGGCAACAACCGGCCTCCGGTCGAACTCCTCCACGAGACCATGTGGGACGAGGGGGTTCGCCTCGTGCGCGACCCAACCGGCACCCCCATCCGCGCAGCGGATGTCACGATCGGCTCGGTCTTCCACGTCATCCCCGACGGACTCGTCGACATGGATCACGGAATGCTCGAAGCGAAGGCGAAGGCCGTCGTCCTCCTCGTGCGCCTCCCCGAGGAACGCCTCATCGAAGAGGAGAGCCGCAAGACCTGGTCGTACAACGGCATCGTCGCCTACTCGAAGGTGTGCACGCACGTCGGTTGCCCTGTCGCCCTGTACGAGCAGCAGACGCACCACTTGCTGTGCCCCTGCCACCAATCGCAGTTCGACGTGACCGAGCACTGCAAGGTCGTCTTCGGGCCGGCGGGACGCCCGCTGCCCCAGCTGCCCATCACCGTCGACAACGAGGGCTACCTGATCGCGCAGAGCGACTTCCTCGAACCCGTTGGCCCGAGCTTCTGGGAGCGCAAGCATGACTACAACGTCTAGTCCAATGCGTGAGGCGACGAGTCCCGTCAAGGAGACCGGCCTGATCGCGAAGACGGCAGACTACCTTGACCAGCGCACGAGCATGTCTGGCCTCGTCAAGGAACTCGGCCGCAAGATCTTCCCAGACCACTGGTCGTTCATGCTCGGCGAGGTCGCGCTCTACAGCTTCGTCGCCATTCTGCTCAGCGGCACGTTCCTGACGTTCTTCTTCGACCCCTCGAT
>JBQDJW010000236.1:0-5266 GCA_052086425.1 Pseudoclavibacter sp.
AGCACACGGGCGACGTCGAGGGCGACGTTGCCGTTGCCGATCACCGCGACCGACTCGGCGTCGAGCGGCCACGTGCGCGGCACATCCGGATGCCCGTCGTACCAGTTCACGAAGTCGGCGGCGCCGTAGCTGCCCGAGGCCCCGATGCCCGGAATGTCGAGGTCGGCGTCGCGCACGGCGCCCGTCGCGAAGATGATCGCGTTGTAGTGGCGCTTGACGTCGTCGAGCGTGAGGTCGGTGCCGAAGTCGACATTGCCGAAGATACGGATCGCACCGGTGTCGAGCACGTCGCGCAGGGCGTTGACGATGCCCTTGATGCGCGGGTGGTCCGGCGCGACCCCGTAACGCACGAGCCCGTACGGAGCGGGCAGCCGATCGAAGAGGTCGACCGAGATGTCGAACGGGTGCTCGCCCTTCAGCAGGATGTCGGCGGCGTAGATGCCGGCGGGCCCTGCCCCGACGATGGCGAGGCGAAGCTTCTCGCGCTGCTCGGTCATGGGTGTGGTCCTCCTGGTCGTCGAGTGGTCTGCGCGGTGCGGGGCGCGGGGCCGGGCCGGACGTGCGGCGGGAGCACGCACGCCCCTCAGCGGTCGCGCGCGACGACGTCTTCCGCGAAGCGTTCGAGGGCGTGCTTCGCAACGCCCGCCTTGACCGGCGCGAGCGCCTCGAGGGCGAGGACCGACCAGCGGTTCGCCTCCTGACGCGTCTGCTCGGTGACCGGATGCTCGCGCAGCTCGGCCACGATCGCCGCGATCTCGGGGTCGTCACTGCCTGGTTCGCTGCCCGCGACCTTCGTGCGGATGCGATCGAGCAGGTCGGCGGCATCGGCGTCGGTTTCCGCCCGCTTGGCGAGCAGCAGCACCGGCAGCGTCTCGACGCCCGCGCGCAGGTCGGTGCCGGCGTACTTGCCCGTGTCCTCCGAGTGGGGCGACAGGTCGATGACGTCGTCGGCGATCTGGAACGCGACTCCGACGCGCTCGCCATAGGCCTCGAGGGCGGGGACGTAGCGCTCGGGCCCGCGCGACGTGATGACGCCGAACTGCGCCGACGACGCGATGAGCGCGCCCGTCTTGTCGGCGAGCACCTGAATGTAGTGGTCGACGGCGTCTTCGCCGTCCTTGGGGCCGACCGTCTCGCGCAGCTGCCCGAGCACGAGCCGCTCGAAGGTGCGCGCCTGCAGATCGATCGACCGCTGGCCGAGGCCAGAGAACAGCAGGCTCGAGCGCGCGAACAGCAGGTCGCCCGCGAGGATCGCCACCGAGTTCGTCCAATTGAGGTGCGCTGCCGTCACGCCGCGGCGCAGGTCGGCCTCGTCCATGACGTCGTCGTGGTACAGGCTCGCGAGGTGCGTGAGTTCGACGGCCGATGCGGCCGTGATCACGTCGTCGTGCTCCGGCTGCTCGCCCAACTGGGCCGCGAGCAGCGTGAGCATCGGGCGAATCCGCTTGCCGCCGGCCTTGAGCAAGTCATCCGCGTACTTCACGTCCTCGGCCAACCGCACCTCGACGCGCTCGAGCGCGTCCTCGATGGCCTCGCGCAGGCGCTCCTCGCCGGGGCCGAGGCCGGCCGGCGCGTCTGCCCCGACCGCCGGCGGCGCGAAAAAGCCGGGCGAGGGGCGGCGCGGGGCCGATTGGGGCATCACGCGGGTCATCTCCTGATGGTGCGGTCGCGGGCTTGACCCGCAGCGGTCACTGTTCGGCGGCGAGGGGTTCGCCCACGGGTTTGAACCCCTTGTGCAACGCCACCATTCCGAAGCTGAGGTTGCGGTGCTTCACCCGCGCGAACCCGGCGCCGCGCATCCACGACGCCAGCACGCGCTGCTCCGGCCACGCCTCGATGCTCTCGTTGAGGTAGGCGTAGGCGTCGGCGTCGCTCGACACGAGGCGAACGACCGTCGGCATGACGCCCTTCATGTAGGCGCCGTAGAACGCGCGAACGGGCGCGCTCGTCACGGTCGAGAACTCGCAGATCACGACCCTCCCGCCTGGCTTCAGCACGCGCAGCATCTCGGCGATCGCCGTGCGCGGCTGCTGCACGTTCCGCAGCCCGAAGCTGATCGTCGCGGCGTCGAAGCTCGCGTCGTCGAACGGCAGTGCCATCGCGTCGCCGCGCACGAAGTCGATGCGTGGATTGGTGCCGTGGCGGCGCACACCCTCGTCGATCATGCCCTGCGAGAAATCGAGTGCGACGACGGTCGCCCCGGCGTCGGCGAACTGCTTCGACATCGTGCCGGTGCCGGCGGCGATGTCGAGCACCCGCTCGCCCGGGCGGGGGCGCACGGCGAGGCGGGTCTGCGAGCGCCAGTACGGTGCGATCCCAGCGGTGAGGATGTCGTTGGTGCGGTCGTAGTTGGTCGACACGCGATCGAACATGCTCGACACCTGCTCGGGAAGCTTCTGCAGGTTCGGGGTGGTCACCGGCTCATCCTACGCCGTGGCGACCGGGCGCACCTCCCCGCCGCCGCGGGCTACGCTCGAGGGCATGCCCGCGCTCCCCCGACTTCGCGCCCGCACGGTCGTGACCGAAGACCCGGGCGACCTCGTGCTGCACACGAGCCCCGAGCATCCGACGCTCTGGCTGCGGCGCGGCGACGGCGTCGCCGCGGTCGGCGAGGCCTGGCGAGGCGAATTCCACGGCACCACGCGAATTCCGGATGCGGGGGTCGCCTGGCGCGACCTCGTCGCGTCGGCAGAGATCGACGATCCGGCCCGCGTGCCGGGATCGGGGCTGACGGCCTTCGCCGCGTTCGCCTTCGACGACGAGTCGGAGGCGGCGAGCGTGCTGCAGGTGCCGAGGTTCGTCGTCGGGCGGCGCGACGGCGTGGCGTTCGCAACGGCGATTACGGTCGATGGGACAGATCCCGTCGTGCCGACGCGCGCATCCGCGGCCGACGCGCTCGCGACAGGCGCATCCGGGGGCGGCGAGCCGGGGGCAGGCCGGCTCGCAGGCCCTGCGATGGCGCCGCTCGGTCGCGACTCGCGAATCCGGTTCCGCGAGGGCGCCATGACCGCGTCGGCGCACACGCACGCGATCACGCACGCGATCGATCTCATTCGCGAGGGGGTGCTCACAAAGGTCGTCATCGCGCGCGACCTCGTCGGCAGGCTCGAGGAGGGCACCGACCTGCGATACGCGCTCGCACGACTCGCGGAGTCGTACGTCGACTGCTGGACCTACGCGGTCGACGGCCTCGTCGGCACCAGCCCCGAGATGCTCGTGCGCGTGCTCGACGGCCAGGTCGCCGCACGCGTGCTCGCCGGCACGTCGCGGCGAGGGCGGACCGACGAGGAAGACACGGCGCTCGCCGACTCGCTGCGGCGCAGCCACAAGGATCGGCACGAGCACCGGCTCGCGATCGACAGCGCGATCCGGCAGCTCGCGAGCCTCGACGACCACGGTGAGCCCGAGACGGGGCTCACGACGAGCCCCGAACCGTTCGCCCTCGCGCTGCCGAACGTGTGGCACCTGGCGAGCGATATCCGTGGCGCCCTGCCGAGCGGGCGCACCGTGCTCGATCTCGTGCACGCGCTGCACCCGACGGCGGCCGTCGGCGGCACCCCCACCGACGTGGCGGTCGATGCGATCCGGCGGCTCGAGCGCTACGACCGCCGGCGCTACGCCGGTCCCGTCGGCTGGCTCGACTGGCGCGGCGACGGCGAGTTCGCGGTCGCCCTGCGCGGCGCAGAGATCGACGACGATGGCGCCGTGACCGCGTTCGCGGGCGGCGGCATCGTGGCGGACTCGAACCCGGTCGACGAGTTCACCGAGACCGAGCTCAAGTTCCGCCCGATCACGCAGGCCCTCGGCGGGGCCTGAGCGTAGTCGCGGCGGCCCTCCCGCCGACCGAGCGGCTCACGCGCTCGGCACGACGTTCCGCAGCGGCTCCTACCGGCTCGCGGCGAGGCGTTTGCGCTCGGCCTCCACATCGAAGTCGGCCTCCGGCCACTGCGGGTCGAGGTCGCGAAGCGCGCCGATCAGGATGTCCTTCACCGCGAGGCGCGCGTACCACTTGCGGTTCGCGGGCACGCAGTACCAGGGTGCGTCGTCGGTCGACGTGCGCTGCAGCGCGATCTCGTACGCCTCCTGGTAGTCGTCCCACAGCATCCGCTCGTCGATGTCGCCAGGCGCGTACTTCCAGTGCTTGTCTGGCCGCGCGAGACGCTCGGCGAGCCGGTCGGCCTGCTCGTCCTTCGAGATGTGCAGCATGACCTTGATGACCGTCGTGCCCGCAGCGACGAGCTCGCGCTCGAAGTCGACGATCGCGCCGTAGCGGCGCTCGATCTCTTCCGGCGGCGCGAACGATCGCACGCGTTGGATCAGCACATCCTCGTAGTGCGACCGGTCGAACACGCCGATCATGCCCGCCGCGGGCAGCCGCTGCTCGATGCGCCAGAGGAAGTCGTGCTGTTTCTCTTCGTCGCTCGGCGCCTTGAACGACGAGATCTGCACGCCCTGCGGGTCGACGCCGCCGATCACGTGCCGCACGATGCCGCCCTTGCCCGCCGTGTCCATGCCCTGCAGCACCAGCAGTACCGACGGCGCGTCGTTGCCGGCGCGCGCCTGCGCGAACATGCGCTCCTGCAGTTCGACCGAGACGTCGTCCTCGGCGTGGATCAGCGCCTTGCCCTTGCGCTTCCCTCCGTCGAATCCGGGGGTGCTGTTCTGGTCGACGTCGGCGAGGCGGAATCCGTCGGTCACCCGCAGCTCGTCGGCGATGTCGTTACGTGCCATTCCCGGATGCTAGTGGTCGCCTCCCCGAATGCGCGGCACCTCGCCGCGTGCGTGCGATGGCAGGGCGTCGCGCACCCGTGCACCGTGGCGCGGCTGGGCGGCGCGGCGGACCGCCTCGCCGACCTCCCGGAGTCCCGAAACGATCGCGGACCTCGCGTCAGCGGTCGAGCGCCACTTCGATGACGACCCGGTCGTGCTCGTGGCTCGTGAGGGCCGACTCGAGTTCGGCGCGGGTCGCGGCGTGCAGGTGGTGCCACCCGTACGCGGTCGCGATTGCGCCGAGATCGGCCGACTGCGGCGTGTAGAGCACGCGATTCAAGGTGTGCTCGCCGGCCGTTTCGGCGACTTCGAGACCGTCGAAGATCGTGCCGCCGCCGTCGTTGCCGACGATGACCTGCACCCGCGGTGCCGACTCGCCACCCTGGGCGACGAGCAGCGACCCCGCGTCGTGAAGGAACGTGACGTCGCCGAGCAGCGCGCGGGTCACACCGGCTGCGGACGATCCGCTCGCGCCTCGCTGGCTCGCCGGCGCGAC
>JBQDJW010000237.1:0-5263 GCA_052086425.1 Pseudoclavibacter sp.
CTCTGCCCGTGCACGACCACGAGCTGCTCGCCGAGGTCGACGAGCGTGGCCGCTGGCACGCCCGTGCCGCCGAGCCAGGCCCTGCTGCGTCCGTCGGTACCGCTGATCTGGCGGGTGACGAGCAGTTCGCCGAGCTCGACGCCGGCCTCGGTGATGCCGAACGTCTCGACGTCGCCGCCGGCCTCGGAGACCGACGCGGCGACGTCGCCGTCGGCGGGCACGATCCAGCGCCCGTCGACGATCGCCTTCGCCGCGCCCGCCCGCACGGTGCCGGGCTTGGCGCGACCTCCGAGCAGCAGGCCGAGCGCCGTCACGATCATGGTCTTGCCCGCGCCGGTCTCGCCCGTGATGGCGGTGAATCCGGCGCCGAGCTGCAAATCGGCGTGATCGATCACGCCGAGTCCGCGGATCTCGATGTCGCCGATCACTGCGTCACCGGCCCTCTCCACCCGGAGGTCGGCAGCTGGAACTTCTCGACGAGTCTCTGCGAGAACGGCGCGTCGTGCAGGCGCGCGAGCTTCACCGGGTTGGTCGACGTGGTCACTTGGATGCGCGCACCGGCTGGCAACTCAACCTGGCGCCGGCCGTCGCACCACATGACGCCGCGTGCGCGGGTGCGCGGCACGATCTCGACCGCGAGCGTCGACGACGTGCTGACGACGACGGGCCGCGCGAAGAGCGCGTGGGCGCTGATCGGCACCATGAGCATGGCCTCGACCTCCGGCCACACGATCGGGCCGCCGGCGGAGAACGAGTAGGCGGTCGAGCCGGTCGGGGTCGAGAAGATCACGCCGTCGCAGCCGAAGCTCGACAGCGGTTGGCCGTCGACCTCGAGCACGAGCTCGAGCATCTTCGCCCGATTGACCTTCTCGATCGACGCGTCGTTGAGGGCCCACTCGCGGGCGATGACCTCGCCGCCCTGGTTCGTGACGACGAGGTCGAGCGCCATGCGCGGCTCGACGACGTAGTCGCGGTCGAGCACGCGCTTCACGGCGTATGGCAGCGAATCGCGCTCGCTCTCAGCGAGGAAGCCCACGTGGCCGAGGTTGATGCCGAGGATCGGAATGCCGGTCTCGCGCAGGATCTCGGCGGCGCGCAGGATCGTGCCGTCGCCGCCGAGCACGATGCAGAGTTCGACAAGCGAGTGGTCGGCGCGGCCCTCGAGTCGCACGCAGCCATCTGGAAGCCTGCCTGGCTCGACGCTCGCGAGCGTGTCGGCCGCCGCGGGCTCGAGCACGGGCGTGACACCGTGCTCGATCAGCACCTCGACCGTGCGGAACGCGGCCTCGATGGCGTCGGGGCGACCGGTGTGCGCCACGACGAGGATCGTGCGGCGAGCCTCCGACTCGGCGCCGTCAGTGCGGTGAGCCTCTGCGCTGCGAGCCTCTGTGCGCTGCCCGTCGCTCATGTCGAAGCTCCCCTCGTACGCTCGCCGCCGGTGATCTCGGTGATGAGTTCGCTCCATTGTGTCGGATGCTCGCCTCGCGTCGCGAAATGGGCGACGTATTCGCGATTGCCGTGCGTGCCGGTAATCGGTGAGGCGATGAACCCGAGCGTACCGAGTCCGATGTCGTGCGCCTGCTGAACGACTCGCAGAATCGCCTGCGTCGCCAGGCGCGGATCGGTGACGATGCCGCCGCGTACGCCCTGCCTGCCAACCTCGAACTGCGGCTTGATGAGGAGGACGAAGTCGGCGCCGGCGGCGACCGAGCGGCGCATGGGCTCGAGCACATGGCAGAGTGAGATGAACGAGAGATCGGCGACGACGAGGTCGAGGTCGGATGCGCGCAGCGCGGGGGTGCGCGCATCCGACGTCACCGCAGGCACCGCAGGCACCGCAGGCACCGACGATGGCCGCGGCGGCGCGGCGCGGCGGATCAGGCCGTCGAGCTCGTCGGCGTCGAGGTCGCGCGCGTTGACACCCTCGAGCACCGTGACGGCCGGTTCCCGAGCGACCTCGTCGGCGAGCTGGTCGTGGCCGACGTCGAGCGCGACGACGTGGCGAGCGCCCCGCTCGAGGAGGACCTGCGTAAATCCCCCGGTCGACGCCCCGACGTCGAGGCACGGGCGCCCGCGCGGGTCGATCCCGAAGGCGTCGAGCCCCGCGATGAGTTTGAACGCCGCGCGAGACACGTAGTGATGCTCCGGATGCTCCCCGGTCACCTCGAGTGCGTCCGTTGCCCGCACCCGCGCGGACGGCTTCCCGGCCGGCGCCCCGTTCATGAGCACGCCCCCGGCTTCGATGAGCCGCGAGGCGTGCGTGCGGCTTCTCGCGAGCCCTCGCGCGGTCAGCGCTTGGTCGAGTCGTTGCGTTTCGCTCACGGGTGTCCGTTTCGGTGTCGTACTAGTCGTCCTCGTCGAGGGCGCGGCCGAGCTGATCGTGCAACTCGCCGTAGGCCGCGGCTCGCTCCGCGAGCGGTGCAGCCTCGATATCGCCGAGGCGATCGCGGATGCGCCCCTCCGGCACTGCGGGCGCGTCACCGCGGTCCGCGAGGTCGGCTGACGAAGCGTTGGCGCCCGAAGCGTCGGCGCCACCCGCGTCGTCGGCCGGGTCGTCGCCGACCGTCGCGCCTCCATCGAGCTGGTCGGCGGGCGACTCTCCGTGGTCTGCGTCGCTCATGACCATCCGTTCTCCGGCTCCGCGTACAGGCGCTCCGGCACCCGAAGCGCATAGATGAGCTTCTCCGACGCCGCGATCGCCGAGCTCGCGGCGCGCAGCACGTCGAGGTTCGACTTGCCGGCAGCGTCGATGCGCACGTCGATCCCGTCGACCGTGACCTGCGCCTTGCCGACGCGGGCCGTCGCGAGTTCGTGGCGCGCCTCGACCTCGACGTTCGGGTACGGCTCGTCGAGCCCGCGCAAGTCGCCGATGATGTAGTCGGGTCGATCTTCCGGGCCGGCGGCGACGACCTGCTTCGCGCGGTCGATGCCGGTCAGGACAAGCACGCTCCGCATACCCGCTTTTCCAGCGCCCCGAATGTCGGTGTCGAGCCGGTCGCCCACGAACAGTGGAGCCGAGGCCCCAAATCGCTTCACTGCCTCGAAGAAGATCGGAGCCTCGGGTTTACCTGCGACCAGCGGCATCCGCTGCACGGCGGTATGGACGGCCGACACCAGGGTGCCGTTGCCCGGAGCGACGCCTCGCTCGACGGGGATCGTCCAGTCCTGGTTCGTGGCGATCCAGGGGATCTCGCGGGCGAGCGCGAACGCGGCCTCCGCCAGGTGCTCCCAGCCGACGTGCGTCGCGAAGCCTTGCACCACCGCATCCGGCTCATCGTCGGCCGAGCGCGTCACGCGGTACCCGGCCTTCTCGAGCTCGCGCTCGACGCCCTCGCCGCCGACGACGAGAACGAGTCCGCCCGGTTCGACGTGCTCGCGCAGCATCGTCGTGGCGGCCTGCGGGCTGGTCACGACATCGCGTGCTCGCGTTTCGAGGCCGAAGCCGCGCAGCTGGTCGGCGACGGCCTCGTCAGTACGCGAAGCGTTATTCGTGATGTAGCCGACGCCGATTCCCCGCGCCCGGATGCTGTTGAGACTTTCCGTGGCGTGCGGAATCGCCTGTTGGCCCCGATACACGACGCCGTCGAGATCGGCGAGCACGAGGTCGGCGCCTTCGGTAGGAGCCGGCCCCATGCCGGTGCTTCGCGTGAACAAGCCCACGTGTCTTCGTCCCTTCGGAATCGTCGGTCTCAGGAGTGTGGTGACCGGCCGCGGCCACGTGCGATCGATCGCGGCCGGCCGGATCAGTCGTGGCGAGCCGTCATGATCAGAGGTCGAATAGCGTCGGCCCGTCAGACTTCTCTGGCACCGCTTCCCTCCGCTTCGCGTCCAAGACGTTCGGCTCTGAATCGGATGACTCAGCGTCGGTCGTCTCGGCAACGGGCGCCTCGACAACGGGCGCTTCGGCAACCTCAGCCTCTACCTGCGGAAGGTCCGCCTCCGTCTCAACGGTTTCGACCTTCGGCGTTTCGACAGTCTCATCCGTGACGACATCAGGCGCGGATGCATCAGGCCCAACGGCCTCGACAAGCTCAACCTCCTCGGCTTCGGCTTCGGCTTCGGCATCAGCATCAGCATCAGCATCAGCATCGAATGAGTCGCCTTCGGAGCGAGCTGCGTGGTCCTCGACGGCGCTCGTCTCGGTCTCCGCGCTTGTCGCATTCGACGAATCTGCATCAGTCTTCTCTGCTTCGGGATCAACGTTGTCAGCACCCTCAGACATTTCGTCTGTCGGCGCGTTGAGGCCGTGCTCCTCGAGAAATGCTTCGAGCTCTTCGCCCTCGAGCTGCTCCGAGACCACCTCGATGGTCTCGTGCTCGTTGTGGGTCGCCGCCTCGAGCGCCCCCTCTGCGCGGAGCGCGAGCGCGTTCCAGCGCTGCGCCTCCGAGTCGCGCCCGAGTTCGTTCAGAACCTCGGCGTACGCACGGAACAGGGCAGGGCTGTACTCGAATGCCCGGCGATCGTCGAGTTGTTCGATCTCGAGTTCGGCGAGGGCGAGTTCCGGCTGGCCCTGGTCGAGACGGGCACCCGACATGGCGATCGCCACGTTGACGCGTTCCTGCGCCGGGAGCGTCGAAAGATCGATACTCCTGCCGAGTTCGAGGCCACGATCGGGCCGACCGAGGCCGCGCTCGCTGTCGATCATCAGGGCGAGCTGGTCGTCATTGCCGCTGATACGACGGTAGGTGCGCAGCTCGCGCAGAGCGAGCGCGAAGTCACCGGTTTGATAGGCCGTGATGGCGAGGGTCTCGCGGACCATGCCGACGCGCCCGCCGCGTCGCGATGCACTCACCGCGTGCTGATGCGCGAGCTCGGGGTCGCTCTCGATCAGGAGGGACACCATCGCGAGGTGCGCCGCAACGAAATCAGCGTTCTCCTTCGTCAGCGTCTTGAGCTGCACCCTCGCTTCGAAAGGGAGGTCGCGGCCGGTGACGTTGGCGGGCAGCTCCGGATCTTCGTGGTGGTCGCGTACCGGTCGCAATTCGAGGCGGGTCTGCTCTTCGGGCGTCAGCTCACGGCGCTCGCCGAAGCCGCTGCGGTCGCCGCCTCGGCCGCCATCACGACGCCCGTCGCGGCCGCCCCACGAACCCTCGCTCCGACCGCCACCGCGTCGATCGTCGTCGCGGCGCTGATCGCGACCGCCCCACGAACGCTCGCCGCGCCCGCCGTCGCGCCGAGCACCGTCACGCCGTTCGCCGTCTCGCCGCGGACGGTCGCCACCGCGCCGATCACCATCGCCGTCGCGGCGTGGACGATCCCGATC
>JBQDJW010000238.1:0-2152 GCA_052086425.1 Pseudoclavibacter sp.
GCGCCCAGCGCGCGGCGAACATACTCGCGGCCGCTGTCGCGCCGATGTTCGACATCGGCGCGACCTTCGAGCAGCGCGAGCTCAACGGCCAGCCGGGCGCCGTCATGCACGACCGCGACGGCGGCGTGCTCGGGGTGTGGGTGCTCGAGATCCTTGATGGTCAGATCCAGACGATCCGCTCGGTGACGAACCCGGAAAAGCTCGCGCACCTCGGCCCCGTCGGCGATTTGCGCGCGACGACGCGCGAGCGCAATCTCGCGCGGCGGGCCGAGCGTCTCGGGCGCGCGACCCGGGACGACGACCGCTGATCCGAGCCCGCTCCGAGTTGCCGCTTAGGCCGTGACGGCTTTATGGCGTCGACCGCGCACGAGCGCGGTGATGCCAGCGATCAAGGAGGCGATGAGCAGCACGAACGTGATGAGGCTCGTGATCACGGCCGCCGGGCGCTCGGCCTCGCCCGCGAGGAGCTCACCGACCTGCGCCACATTCATGGCGGTGCTCAGGATGCCGATGACCGCGATCACAAGTCCAGCGTAGAGGCCGGCCCGCGGCCGCTTCAGGGCGACGAGGCCGCAGATGAGCACGACGACACCCAGGATGGCCGGGATCAGGGCGGTCCAGCTGGCGAACTGGGTCGCGAAGTAGGCAATGGCGCCGATGATGATGAGCACGACGCCGAGTCGAGGTCGGGCAGCGGGAACCAGTCGATAGCCCCGTCGTAGGCCACGAGGGCGACCGTGCGGCCGTCACCGATGGGCGCGTACGACGCCAGGTCGGCGTAGCCGTCCCGGCGTGGTCCGTACCCGATCAATCCGTCGGCTCGACCTTCACGGGGCCGTTGTCGGGCCGATCCGCGCTCATTTCACCGGGGTCTGCGACGGGGTCGCTCGTCGACGAGATCCGCACCCAGATCACCGATATCGACTACTCCTTCAACCACGAAACCGCAGAATCGACAGAGAACTTGACAAGCCCAGACCTGACAAGCACCCGAAGCACAAAGGCGCGGCGCAGGGCACCAGAGTGGGGGGAATGACTCTCGGCCCGGCGCCGCAACGATTGATCGGGTGTTGCGCGATCAATCGTCTCGACTACGACATCGACGGCGGCATGAGCACCGTGTCGACGAGGTAGACCGTCGCGTTTGCGGTCTGCACGCCGCCGCAAATCACCATGCCGCCGTTCACCATCAGCTCGTCATCCGAGCCGGTGACCGTCACCATCTCGCCCTGCATGGTGGCGTGTTCACCGGGCAGCGCATCCGGCAGCACCTGGCCCTCGACCACGTGATAAGTGAGGATGCTGGTCAGCATTTCCGCGTCGGTCGACAGCGTGTCCAGGGTTGCGTCATCGATCATCGCGAAGGCGTCGTCGACAGGTGCGAACACGGTGTATTCGCCGTCGTTGAGCGTGCTCACAAGATCGACCTCGGGGTTCAGCTCGCCCGATACCGCCGACGTCAGCATCGTCAGCATGGGGTTGTTCGAGGCGGCGACCGCGACGGGATCCTGTGACATTCCGGCGACAGATCCCGGCCCGTCGGGCACCTGCTCTGCGTAGTCGGCGCAGCCCGCTCCGACGAGGTTCGCGGCAGGGTCCATCCCCTCATCCATGCCATCCGTCGTGGTCTCGTCCGGCGCAGTCGTGGCGCCCATGTCCTCAGTGTTGGCAGGTGATTCGCCCATGCCCGAGCCCGAGCACGCGGCCAGTCCAAGCATCGACACTCCGGCGATCGCCAGGAGGGCCGCCGGCCTCATCGTCGTGAAAGTGCGCATAGATTCACTCCTTTGTCGTCGGCCCGTGGCCGGCACCGCATCTCTTGCGGCTTAGTGAGGCATTCGGAACCACCGTGTGAACGGATTGGAGCGAGTGTGCGTCGATCCGATCGTGGAGCGCCGTCGTGGCGTTCGGATGCGGCGGGGCGACCCCGGGAACACCCTCGAGCAATCCGGTGGGGTGCACGGCTCCGAAGACGCATCGATCGGCGCACTCGGCGGCGACGAACGACAGGAGGACCGTCATGATCAGCCTCGCCGTCATTGGAGTCCTCGGGGGCCTCATCACGGGAATCTCCCCGTGCATCCTGCCGGTTCTTCCCGTCATCTTTTTCTCGGGGGGTGTGCAGGGCGCACGGCCTGGTGCCGAGCGCGGG
>JBQDJW010000238.1:2162-5263 GCA_052086425.1 Pseudoclavibacter sp.
GCGGGGATGAAGGCGCGTTACGCGACGACGTTGCCGTGTCCGACACTCGAGCGGTGGGTTCCACCGGCGACGTCAATGCCGGCAAGGTGACGCCGGGAACCGTGACAACCGCTGCCCCGGCCATCGCCACCGCGCAGCAGACAACGGCCACAGAGACGAAGGCGCATTCGGGGACGAAACCCCGTGGATCCGCGCGCCCGTATCTCGTGATTCTCGGCCTCGTGACGAGCTTCAGTGTCTTCACGCTGCTCGGTTCACTCCTGCTGGGCTTGCTCGGGCTACCGCAAGACCTGCTGCGGTGGCTCGGCATCGCTGTTCTCGCCCTCATCGGCGTGGGTCTCATCGTGCCCGCGTTCCAGCACCTGCTCGAACGCCCGTTCTCGTGGATTCCGCAGCGGAACGTGCGTACCGACCGCGGCGGGTTCGTGCTCGGTCTCGCGCTCGGCGCGGTGTACGTGCCGTGCGCGGGGCCCGTGCTCGCGGCGATCACTGTCGCGGGATCGACGGGACGCATCGGCATCGAAACCGTCGTCCTGACCGTCTCGTTCGCCATCGGCGCGGCCGTGCCGCTGCTCATCTTCGCGCTCGCCGGGCGACGCGTTGGCGAACGGGTGAGAGCGTTCCGCACTCGGCAGCGCGGCATTCGCATCACCGCCGGCGTGGTCATGCTCGCCCTCGCGTTAGGTCTCGTCTTCAACCTGCCGCAGGTGCTGCAGCGACTCGTGCCCGACTACACGGCGGGCCTGCAGCAGCAGTTCAACGAGAACGAACAGGTCGAAGAGGCGCTCACCTACGGCGGAATCATCACTGAGCAGAATGCCGAGCTTTCCAACTGCACGCCTGGAGCACCCGAGCTAGGCGACTGCGGCCCCGCGCCCGATCTGCTCGGCATTGAACAGTGGCTCAACACTCCTGACGGGAGGGCCGTTGAGCTCGAGGCCCAGCGTGGCAACGTTGTCCTCGTGGATTTCTGGGCCTACTCGTGCATCAACTGCATCCGTTCGGTGCCGCACGTGATCGGTTGGCACGAGGCCTACGGCGAAATGGGGCTCGAGGTCATCGGGGTTCATTCACCCGAGTACGCGTTCGAGCGCGAGGCCGGGAACGTCGCCGCGGCGATCGACGATCTCGGCATTGAGTACCCCGTCGCGCTCGACAACGGGCTCGAGACGTGGACGAACTATCGAAACCGATACTGGCCCGCGCACTACCTCATCGACGCGAGCGGCACCGTTCGCGCGGTCACCTTCGGCGAGGGAAACTACGCCGAGACCGAGCAGATGATCCGCGATCTCCTCGTACAGGCCGACCCGAATGCGCAACTACCGCCCATGACGGCGACGAGCGATGACACGCCAGAGGTGGGCAGCACGACGCGCGAAACGTATCTGAGCCCCACCAAAGTGGTGAACTTCGGTGGCGACGAAACGTACGGCATGGGCGATCGAAGCTTCACCTATCCCGCGCAGCAGCCGCGCGACTCGTTCGCACTGCAGGGAGCGTTTACCCTCACATCGCAAGGCATTTCAAGCGACTCGAACGGTTCGATCCGTTTGCTGTACACGGCCGCGACCGTGCGCATGGTGCTGGGAGGCTCGGGAACGGTGACGGTCAAGGACGGGAGTAAGGAGTGGGAGCTCGCGGTCGACGGGCCGCCAGGGTCATATGTGCTCGTCGAGGGTGAGGCGATCCATGACGCGGACTTAACGGTCACGCTCGGCCCCGGCGTCGACGCGTACTCGTTCACGTTCGGGTGAGGGCGGACACATGCCGCTCCTCGCCAGGATGGGCGTGCCGAAGTGGCAGACTGCTGAGGTGAGCGACGAGAGCGACAACATCGAGGCGTTGCTCATCGCGACCGCAGCGCGCGATCAAGCGTCGTTCTCGGGGCTCTACGACCTCGTGGCGCCCCGGGTGCTCGGACTCGTGCGACGCGTGCTCGTCGACGCGGCGCAGTCTGAGGAGGTGGCGCAAGAGGTCATGCTCGAGGTCTGGCAGACGGCCTCGTCGTACTCCCCCGAGAGGGGTCGTGCGATCACCTGGATCATGACCGTGGCGCACCGCCGGGCGATCGACCGAGTGCGCGCGTCACAGTCTTCTCGTAACCGCGACCTGCGGGTCGGCATTCGAGACTTCGCCGATGAGCGCGACGACGTCGCGGAATCGGCAGAGACGCGAGTGGAACATGAACGCGCCAAACGAGCACTCAGCGCCTTGAGCGCATCCCAGCGTGAGGTCGTCACGCTCGCCTACTACGGCGGACTCACGCAGAGCGAGATCGCCGAACGGTTGAACGTGCCGCTCGGCACGGTAAAGACACGAATCAGGGACGGAATGAACCGCCTGCGAAAGGAATTGGGGGTGGAGTCATGAGGCCGAACGAAGACGGCGAGCGCGACGCACTCGAGCAGCAGCTCGCCGCCGAGGCGCTTCACGCACGAGACGCCGACGGAACGGACGATCGCGCCCTGCACTCCGCCCTCTCTGACGGTTCCGACGCGGCACGAGACCTGGCTTCGTATCACGATGTCGCCGCCCAACTCGGTCTCGCCGTCGAGCCCGTTGCGCCGTCAGCCGCTGCGAAGGCACAACTCTTCGCGAGACTCGACGAGGACCCCGGGGTGCCGAGCCTGATCGTATCCGGGGGCGGCCCGACTGAGGTGCGATCGCGTCGACGACCCTCCCGCCGACCTCTGCGCGCCGTGCTCGTGGCCGGTGCAGCGCTCGTCGCCGCGGTCGCGCTCTTCTTCGCCGGCGGCGTCGTCCTCGGCGGGTCCGGTTCCGACCAGGCGCAGCCCCTCGTAATTGACGAAGGACTCGCTCAAATTCTCGCGGCAGACGACGTCGCACGGGCGCAGGCCGACGTCGAGGGCGGCGGTCTCGTGACGGTCTACTGGTCGGCCGAGCTTGCAAGCTCGGCGATCGTCGCGCAGGACATGCCCCAGATTCCCGCGTCGAACGACTACGAGCTCTGGTACATCGGCGAGGCCGGTGCCGCATCAGCGGGACTGCTCGAACTGTCTGCCGACGGTGCGGCCGCCGCGGTACTCGAGGGCGCATTCGTCCCCGGCGTCGCGATCGGCATCACCGTTGAACCCGAG